>JAAFHI010000074.1 GCA_013298335.1 Actinomycetota bacterium | reverse complement strand
CCCCCATGCCCTCGTAATTCCGCCCGCAGTTCCATCAGGAGCTTGCCGGTCATGTTGAGGCCGGAGCCGTCCGCGCCGCTGCCCCAGTAGTAATCGTTCGGCGCGTTTTCGATCAGTTCCTCGTCGCCGGTCGCGAGCAGGCGCGCCGCAAGGTCGGCGTGAACTTCAAACTTGCGCCAGATCGCCCGGCGCATCACGTCATCGCGAACTTCGTCCCAGTCCGGACGGATTTTCACGTCGCGCGTCCGCCCGAGGGCTTTGGCGTCCTTTGGCCCTGGCGCGTTGCGGATGCGCCCGAACAGCGGCGTTCCGGGAAACTTCTGCGCCTGAAAGTAGTGCTCGACGGTCGGCCAGCGGTGTCCGTCGAGTTCGAACTCGTGGCGCGAAAAATTCGACAGAAACCCGTATTCGTCGGTTGAGGTAAAAAAGTAAATCGCCATGAAAAGTCTTGGGAGTCTTGAGGGTCTTGGGAGTCTTGAGAGTCTTCAGAATTGACCCGGATTCGCATTTCTTGACTCGCATTTTCAAAAACCGTGACTCCTGAACCTTTCCCGGAAATATTTGACTCCCAAGACCCTCAAGACTCCCGAGACTCCCGAGACTCTTACTCCCCGACTTTATGCAGATGAACCAGATTCCCGACCGGCAAGCCGCTCAGTTTTCCGGCGAGGACGACGATTCGGTCGCCTTTTTTGACCCAGCCAAGCTGGACGAGCAGTTCATCGCCGAGGCGGAACAGCGTACTCATGTCCGCCGGACTCGTCAGGAGGAGCGGTTCGATGCCCCAGACCGCCGACAACTGCCGGTAGGTCTCGGGCGACGACGTCATCGCCGCGATCCGCTGCCGCGGACGGAGCAGTGCCAGCGAGCGGGCCATCTTGCCGCCCTCGGTGTAGACCGCGATGACCTTTCCGTTGATGTCCTCCGCTGCAAAGACCGCGGCTTCCGACAGCGCCCGGAGCGACGAGCCGGTCTGAAGGTGCATAAAGCCCTTGCTCTGCGATCGGCCCGAGCTGTGATCGTGGAGCGTCTCCTCGGTGTAGTCGATGATCCGGCGCATGGTCCGGACCGATTCGACCGGGTACGCGCCCGCCGCCGATTCCGCCGACAGCATGACCGCGTCCGTGCCGTCGAGAATGGCGTTCGCCACGTCCGAGGCCTCGGCGCGGGTCGGGCGCGGGTTTTCGACCATCGACTGCAACATCTGGGTCGCGGTAATGACGATTTTCCCCTTCCGCATCGCGTGGCGGATGATTTCCTTCTGGTAAATCGGCACGCGCTCGGTTTCGGCTTCCACGCCGAGGTCGCCGCGCGCGACCATCACGCCGTCCACGATGTCGAGAATTTCATCGAGCTGCGTCAGCGCTTCCGGCTTTTCGATCTTGGCGATAAGCGGCGTATTTGCACCGAGTTCCGCGATGAACGCCTTGCACTGCTGGCAGTCCTCCGCCCGGCGGACGAACGACAGCGCGACGTAATCCACGCCCATTTCAATGCCGAACTTGAGGTCGACGCGGTCCTTGTCGGTCATCGAGGGCAGCGAGGTCGGAATGCTCGGCAGGTTCACGCCCTTGCGCTCGCTGAGGGTGCCGCCGTTGATGATGAGGCACTCGACGTCCGCACCGTGAATGGCCGTGACGGTGAGTTCGATCAGGCCGTCATCAATGAGGACGCGGTCGCCGGGCTTGGCGTCAAACGCCAACTGGTCGTAACTGCACGTCACGCGCTCGGCGGTGCCGAGGATTTCCTCGGGCGTCAGCACGATGCGGTCCCCGGCGTGCAGCATGACGGAGTGGCCGTCCACCAGTTTTCCGGTA
Organism: Actinomycetota bacterium; assembly: GCA_013298335.1. Lineage (GTDB taxonomy): Bacteria > Acidobacteriota > Blastocatellia > Chloracidobacteriales > Chloracidobacteriaceae > JAAFHI01. The sequence goes on along the minus strand of JAAFHI010000074.1, from coordinate 7,567 downwards.
CGGATTTTCGGCCCGCACAGGTCCACCAGAATGGAGAGCGGCTGGTTGAGTTCGGCGGCGAGCGTACGCAGGTTTCGAATGACCTCCGCGTGCGACTCGTGCGCCCCGTGCGACATGTTGATGCGGGCGACGTTGACGCCCGACAGCAGCAGGGCGCGCAACATTTCCGGCGAACTGGACGCGGGGCCGATGGTGGCGACGATTTTGGCGCGTGCCATAAGTAAGTTCCTACAGAAGTTGGTTTCGGCGGATTGCCGCGCGAGTGTATCCCAACTCACACTCGGACGTCACTCACGGGCGACCCGAAGGCCCCGAATCCTTTTCCTTGACTTTCAGCGGGCAGCTTTGGACGTTGGAAAGAGCCTTTCAATCCAAAAATTCCCCGATTTCGGAGCCGCCCCCAGATGACGACCGCCTACACGACCGCGCAGGAACGCATTCGCACCTATTTCAACACCACCGGATTCGAAAAATGGCAGCGGTTTTCGCGCGGCGAATCCCTCAACCGCATCCAGCGCAGCATCATCGAGGGCCGCGAACAGACGATGGCGGCGATGCTCGAATGGGCGGGCAATCTCAAGGGGAAAAGCGTACTCGACGCCGGATGCGGTCCCGGCGCGTTTGCCTTCCGGCTCGCGGGCGCGGGCGCGAAGGTCACCGGCGTGGACATTTCCGAGCGCGAGGTCGAATCAGCCAACCAGCGCGCCGCCCGCGAGGGCTTCCACAACGCAAATTTCAAGGTGTCGGATTTCTACGGCGTGACGGACCACTTCGATTTCACGGTCTGCCTCGACAGCCTTATCTACTACAACGAGAACGACTTGATGGCGCTGATCGGCCACCTCGCGGCCCATACCGACGAGGCGATGTTCTTCACGTTCACGCCGAGCACGATGCTCCTCGAAGTCATGCACAAGGTCGGCCAGCTTTTCCCGAAGGGCAACACCTCGCCCGCCATCGCGCAGATTAAGGCGGCCCGGCTGTTCGAACGCATCGCCGCCGAGACGCCCATGCGCGTCGGGCGGACGCGCCACGTCAACTGCCGGTTCTATCAATCGACGGTCGTGGAACTTCGAAAACGCTGAAAAGCAGGTTTTGGGTTTTAGGGGCTGGGTTTTGGGGGTTGGCGTTCGGTGAATCGTCGGTACAATGCGGCGTCACCGAAAATCCTTCTCCCGGAATACCGCCATGCCAATGCCTTTCCTTTCAAAAAGAGGGAATTCATCCCTCATCCCTCATCCCTCATCCCTTCTTTTTCCGATGTTCGCGGCGTTGCTTCTCTTTGCCAGCCTCGGCGCGGCCCCATGCGGCTACAAACAGGTCGGGCGCGGCGGATCGCTGCCGAAAAATATCCGTACCATTGCGGTTCAGCCGCTGACCAACAGTACGCTGCGCTATCGAATCGAGCAGAAGTTCACCGCCGCGATTTCCGAGGAAATTCTCAAGCGCCGTCTGCCGGTTTCGCTCATCAACGACCCGAAGCAGGCCGACGCGGTCATCGGGGGCGACGTGAAATCGCTCGTGACCGGCCCGGCGCTGCTCGACAACCGCGGACTCGCGCGGATTTACTCGGTCACGATCCGGGCGGGCATCACGCTGCGCGATCAGACGAGCAACAAGGTGCTGTTCGACAACCAGAACATCGAATATCGCGGCGAATATGAGTTTTCCGCCGACCCGCGCTCGTTTTTCAACGAGGAAGACCCGGCGGTTGACCGCATCGCGCGCGATTTCGCCCGTTCGGTCGTCACCTCGATGCTTGAAGGGTTCTGATGGAGCGCGCGCATCTTGCGCGCATGTTTTTTGAGTCGTCACCGCCATAGGCGAAGGTTTCCGATGGAGCAGCGCGCATCTTTGAAAAGTAAAAAATACATGCGCGCAAGATGCGCGCGCTCCATTACTTCGCGGCGCGGGCGGCCTGAATGAAGGCGCCGACCTCGTCGCTCCACGGTTTCTGAAAACCGCCCTGCCAGTTTCCCTGATCGGCATAGACGTTTTTCAGTCCGCGTTCGATTCCCGGGTCGCCCTGAGTGAACTGTCCGATGAGCGCGTCCCACCGCGCCACCAGCGCTTGCGCGGTCTCGCTCGCCGGGTCGCAGCTTTTCGCGGCCTCGATATCGCTGAACAGGTCGGCCCAGCGTTTCGAAATTTCGGCCTGCATTTCGGGCGTCCACTCGCGGGCCGCCAGCTTGGCGCGGGCGTCTTCGTCATAGTGTTGAAGCATCCATTCGTTGTTTTCCGACATGGTCATCACCTCCGTAATGGTTTTGAGGGCGGCCCAGTCGGGCGCGCCGGTTTCGGTTATCGCCCGCTCCACCCGGTCAATCGCCGCCAGCGCCGAATCCATCCGCAACCGCTCCTTTTCAATGAGCTTGCGCTGCATCCGGAGCGTTGACGGCAGATCGAGCGTCACTCGGTCGAGCAGGTCCCTGATTCGCTGGAGGGGAAATCCGATGAACTTCAGCGTCAGAATCTGCTGGAGCCGCGCCGCCTCGTGCGCGCCGTAGAGCCGATAGCCCGACCCCGTCCGGCGGGTCGGTTTGAGCAAACCGACCCGGTCATAGTGGTGGAGCGTCCGCACGGTGACGCCGGTCCGCGCCGCGAACTCGTTTGCCTGCAACAGTTGTTCCTGTTTTTCACTCATGGTTTTTCCTCCGCGAATGGCCCCGAATCACCGCGATTCGGTCACCGGCATACCTTATAAAGGCTGACGTTACGTCAGACTCAAGCGATTTTTTGATTGAAGATTTCGAAATTTCGTCTTGAATGAGCGAACTTTCATTCTGATGACCCGGCGCGCAGGGTGCGCGCGTTCCAATTCATGACCCTCGACGACTGGCAGGCGGGCGGAAAAACCTTCGACTTCGACGGACGCCCCGTTTTTTATCGTGACAACGGCGCGGGCGACGCGCTGCTCTGCATCCACGGTTTTCCCACCGCTTCGTGGGACTGGGAACCGATCTGGGCCGGACTCACCGCGCGGTTTCGCGTCGTCGCGCCCGACATGCTCGGTTTCGGGTTCACGGTGAAACCGTCGCAACACGTCTACTCGATTCACGAACAGGCGACGCTCCACGAACGGCTGCTCAAAACACTTGGCGTCGAGCGGTGCTTCATTCTGGCGCATGACTACGGCGTGAGCGTCGCCCAGGAAATGCTGGCGCGGTTCATCGAACGGCGAGGGAAGGCGGGGCCCGAAATTCGAAGCATCTGTTTTCTCAACGGCGGCCTGTTTCCCGAAATGCACCGTCCGCTGCTCATCCAGAAACTGCTGGTCGGTCCGCTTGGCCCGCTCGTGTCGCGGCTTTTGAATGAAAAGCGGTTCCGGGCGAGTTTTTTGCAGGTTTTCGGCGCGGAAACGAAGCCGTCGGACGCGGAACTGCGCGATTTCTGGCGGCTCGTGACCTACAACGACGGGGATCGCATCTACCACCGGCTCATCAAATACATCACGGACCGCAAACGTCACCGCGAGCGCTGGGTCGGCGCGCTTATCAATTCGCCGGTTCCGGTGCGGCTCGTGAACGGCCCGGAAGACCCGGTTTCCGGCGCGCATCTGGTCGCGCACTATCGACAGCACGTATCGAACCCGGACACGGTCGTCCTGCCGGGCATCGGCCACTACCCGCAGGTCGAGGCCCCGCGGGAAACGCTGAAAGTGGTACTGGAATTTTTCGAAAAGGAGACCGCAACATGAACGACGGACAGGACTTATGGCTTCCGGGCGATTTCGCCGCCCGCCACGCCCGGCTGCTTGCGGATTTTCTGGCGAATGAAAAACCGACCGACCTCACTCGGCCAGAGATGTTTTCAAATTCCGGAGTTCTGCCGCTCACGGGCGATTGGGGCGGATGCACCGGAATCCGGGCCGACGGGGAAATTGTATTTTTCCTCTGGGACAATCCGAACGACGTACAGATCGAAACCGACCCCCGCCTGAGAAACATGGCGCTTTTTCAAGGGGCACAGAAATTCCCCGAACTCGCGATGCTGATTCCGCCCCGTCCCGCCGATGCGGTCACCTGCGACCACTGCAACGGCTCCGGAGTCCTGCCGGAGTTTCCTGAAATCAAGAACATCGTCTGTTACTGCGGCGGCCTCGGCTGGCTGCCGCCCGGCACGCCACCAACCGCGTAACTCCTTATGAATCCAATCGCCGAACTCCGCGACAAGCTCATCGACCTGCCCGACATCCGCTTCATGGCCGAGGCGGACGCGCTCATGGTCTACCCGGCGGACGACTCCGGATTCGCGGTTTCAATCCGGAAGGAAGGCGAGGAATACGAAATCGCCTTTTCCGGCTGGCGCGCGCGTTTCACCGAACCGCAGGAAGCCTTCAACTGCATGACGTTCGGGCTGTCGGACGATTGCCGCCTCCGCGTCGAGTCACGCGGCGGACGCGAATGTCGCTGGACCGTCGAAGCCCTCGAAAACGGCGTCTGGCGCGATCATTCATCCACCGGAACGACCGTGCTTGCCTTCTGGAAACGGGTTGAAACGATTCACCAGCAGAACCACTTTCTGACGGCGGAGTAGCTGTTCAGAGTCCCCCGCTTCAGCGGGGAAAAGAGCCGTTTTTCCGCGCTGATGGTCTTTGAAAAATTGTTTCGGTAACACGCGGCTGGTTCGATTCCGGCAAGGCGCGAATGCGCCGGCAGATAATAGCCGCGCCCGTCAGGGCGTGGTTGGTCCGGCAACCACATCCGGAGCGCCAACGGCGCGGCACAACAACCGAGGTGCCGCCGCTCCGCGGCTCACGATTTTTCCCGCCAATTCACCCCGGCCTGACGGCCGGGGCTATTATCTGGCGGCGCATCCGCGCCTTTTTATTACCGATTCAAATTTTCAAAGACCATAACCGGGGGACTCTGAACCGTTCGGCGGAGTAAAACGAAACGGCGGACCGGAATCGTTCCGGCCCGCCGTTTTTCAGGGTTTTACAAAGCCCCGATTAGTACTTCACGCTGCATCCATAAGCCTTCGTCACCGGCGTGGCGACCGGCTTGCTGGTCATGGCCGCGTCAAGCGCCGCCGCGACGTAGTTGACGTTCGCCTTCGTGCTCGCGTCCGCGGTCGGGGTGTCGTCAATCGCCCCCTGATACACGATTTCGCCCTTCGGATTGATGACGTACATGTGGGGTGTCGTCTTCGCGCCATACGCCTTGCCGATCGTGCCGTCGGTGTCGATCAGGTAGGCCGTCGGGGCCGCGCCGCGTTCCTTGATCCGGGCGTTGATGTCGGCGGGCGAGAAGAAGCCTTCCTTGCCGGAAGCCGAGGAATTGATCGAAAGCCACACGACGCCCTTCGCCGTGTATTTCTTCTGAAGCGCCTGCATGGCGCCGCTGCCGTACTGCCGCTTCACGAACGGGCAGTCGTAGTTGACCCATTCAAGCACCACGAACTTGCCGCGAAACTGCGCGAGCGAATGGGTTTTGCCCTTGCTGTCGGTGGCGGTGAAGTTGGGAGCGGGGGTCGCCGCCGCCAGACTGACCGATCTGGTCGTCAGACCGACGCCGAGCAGGCAGAGCACGCCGATGAGCGAAAAGGAGAGAAGCAGTCGTTTCATTACAAAATACCTCTGAAGGAAAAGGGATCAGGTTTCGGGAATCAGGGATCAGGGTGTGGATTTCACGAACGTGGCGGCGAATCCCGCGCGTCCACGTCATGAAGACCTGCAAAGTACGCGAAAAGTGGAAAATGTGTCAAAACATCGAGACGGTCTTGGGAGTCTTGGGGGTCTTGAGGGTCTGGGGAGTCAATACCTGGATGAAAGAGGCGTCATGGCCGCCGGGAGTTGCGTCATTCGGACGGGAAAGAGCTTTTCACCGTTTCCGCTCCCATCGGATTTTGTGGAGTAAATGTGATGAACCGGCTTGAAAACCCGCGCTTGAAAACCCGCACGGCGGGTGCCCGAATGGAGCCCCGGATGATGCGAGTCTTCGAGCGAATCCAGGGAAACGGGGGAGGAATTGAGAGTTGAGAATTGAGAATTGAGAATTGAGAATTTTCAGATCGCTGAATTTTGCGGGCCGTCGGAAAACCGAGATTGAGTTCCTCGCAAATTCCGCATTCGATATTCCGCATTCCGCATTCTCTTCCCCTCCCGAACAATCCGGAAGGGTCGGAAGATTTCAGTTGGCCGGTTTCCCGCCGAGCGCGGCCAGCCGGTCCCGCGCCTCGGCGTTGGCCGGGTCAAGGTTGAGGCACTGACGATATGCCTGACCGGCAAGGTCGGGACGCCGGCAGCGTTCCTGAATCCGCCCGAACAGGAGCCACCACTGCGGGTTGAAGGGGCTGTCGTTGAGCAGCGACAGCGCTGGTGGAACGCCTTTTTCGGGGTTACCGGCCTCGGCGTACAGTTCGGCCAGACTCTGCGCGCCTTCAACCGACGGCTTGGCGGCGAAGGATTTCCCGAGCAGTTCCTCCGCCGGTTCGAAATTTTTGCGCTTTCGCAGGTAGTTTCCGCAGATGTACTGCACGTCGGGCGAATTCGGGTAGGTGTCGATGGCCTGCTGAAGGGGAACGGCGGCATCGCGACCGGTCGCCTCGAACAGCCGCTCCGTCGCGGCATAGAACGGCAGGTAATGGTGTTTGAGCGCCATTCCGCGCTGGTAGGTCGCCTCCGCCTCGGCGAATTCCTTGCGCTTGATCTGTTCATCGAGCAGCGAGCCGAGCACGTAGCCGTCCGGGTTGATGCTCGCGGCATGGCGCCAGAGCGTGATGTCGTCCTTCCACTTCGGAAGGTACGCCAAGGTCAGCGCCGCCATCACCGCCGCCGTCGCGCCGAGTGCAATAACTCCCTGCTTCTGAAGAACATGCGAGATGAAGACGCCGACCGGGAAAGCCGCGCCGACAATCGCAACGTAGAGAAACCGGTCCGAGACGACCAGTCCGACCGGCACGAGGTTGAGCATCGGGGCGAGCGCGATGAAAAACCACGCCGCGCCGAACATCACCGTCCGGCGTCCGCGCCAGTTGACGAGCGCGCCGACCGCGCAGGCAATCAGAAAGACGCCGCCGGTGATCACGAGCGCCGTCGTCGGCTCGGTTTCCGGGTTGCGCGGCACGAGATTGACCGGCCAGACGATGTGGCGAAGGTACTCGCCGATTTCGGTCAGAACTTTTGCCGCCCGGACCACCGGCGTTGCCGGCGCGCCGCGCTTGCCGCCCGCCACGAACTGCGCCTGCACCGTCAGCCAGGCGAACAGCCCGGCGAGCGCAAAAAATGGTCCGTAACCGAGCAGCCGGTTCTTCGTAAGTGCCCGCCGTTCATAGAGATCGAGAAACGGCAGCACCGCGCAGAGCGACACCCACTGGGGTTTCGACATGAGCGCCAGCGCGTAGAGGAACACGCTCCACGCCAGTTTCCGGGTATCGGCCCGCTCACCGATCTGCGACCGGCGGTACAGCCAGAGCGCCGCGAATCCGAACGCCGCCGACAGCACGTCCTTGCGCCCGGCCAGCCAGACCACGCTTTCGACCCGCGACGGATGGAGCAGAAACACCAGCGTGACGAACCACGCCGCCACCGGGTGCTTCGTCAGGTCCAGCATCAGCCGGAACAGAA
>JAAFHI010000091.1 GCA_013298335.1 Actinomycetota bacterium | reverse complement strand
GGCTGATTTCAAATGCCCGGTTCAATTTTGTGGCGCGGTCTACAGTGACGACGTGCCTTCGGACGCGGTGACGTTTCATTGCGCCCTCTGCCACACCGAATTGACGTATGAACGAAAAGGCGAGCGAATCGCCGTCAGGATTGCCGGTGGGGATTCCCGCGCCTCGAAGGGTCGCGTCAACCCCCGTCTTGGATCGACAACCTCCACCGGCAAAACTAAAGGTGAATGAAATGGGTGTAGTAAAGCACGGGAAATACATAGGGCAGCGGGCGCGGGTTGCGGCCCGGTATCCTCCGAATTGGCCGGAGATTTCCCGGCAGGTTCGCGCCGCCCATAATCACCGGTGCGGGGTGTGTTCGGTGGTAAACGGTGTCGCCCGCGTTCGGGATCGTCGGCTGACCAGAGTACAGATTGCGGTCGCCCATCTCGACCACGACCCCCAGAACAACGCCCCGGAGAACCTGCTTCCAATGTGCCAACCCTGCCACCTTCAGCACGACGCAACACTTCACGCGAGGGAAGCCGCGAAGACCCGGCGGTTGGTGAAGGACAAGGCCCGCCCGCTTCTCGACATCGCGCGAGGCGACGAGATTCGCGAGAAGGCGGGTGAATTGTTGGATGAACTTCTGACGTTCCGGTTGGAGGTCGTTCTTGCCGATGCCCCGGAGACTCGCCACGCAACCCATTCGTGCCGTGTGGCTGTCTCGACAAACCCGGAATGGTATCGCCTGTTTTGCCGGGAAAACCCCACCACGGCCCGTTCAAAGCGGCGGCGGGGGTCTTTTCAGACGATCATAAAGCGGCAAAACACCGTCGAGGGGCTGACGGCGATTCTCGCGGGCGCGACAGAGGGCGTGTACGTGGAACGCCTGATCGACTTCATTGAACGAAATTACCTACGGCATTCGATGTCGGTCGAGGACATCGCCGTACTTGTGGGAGGAAACTGATGACGATTGAAGTACGCCAATGGGTTGCCGACAAGCGACGCGACTCGGATCGGTATAAGCCGCTTCGCTGTTCGGTTTGTCAACAAACAGTCGAGTTTGATTATAACCGGGACTTTGAAGAAATTCCCGAACATATCAAGAAACACATCGACAGCGCGAAAAGGAAGTTCCGGTTAAAGCATCGCGAATGTGGGAAGCGGGCGAATGAGGGGTTGTTGAACTACCTGCCTTCGGAACGAGATGTGAAGTTTTATCCGTTCCCGGAAGACGTACCCGGCGGATGGTTGAAGATCGGGGGATTGATTCTTTACTTCACGATCAAGGCCCTCCGCATCGCCAAGATTGGGCAGAAGAATGAACAGATTTTCTATTACGAGTTCAAGGACTGATATGGAAAACGAAGTAAAAATGACACTTCTCGACTTCGCCGCGCTGGACGAAGTCGAATGGCTTGGGGATGCTTACAAGGGTTGCACGGCGGAAGAAATCGGCGGCGCGATGATCGACCGGGAAAGGCACGCACATCAGCCGATGCCCTATCAAATCCGGTTGCGGGTGCTGTTCGCCGGTCGCCGGTTGCGCCGCCTCGAAAAGAACGGCCTCGTGACGCGCACCTTAAAAGACGGTTTTACCATCTGGCACATCACCCCGAAGGGGCGCGAATGGCGGTACGAATGGTGGGTAATCGGCGGCGATTCGTGGGGATTGCAGAAGCCGGAAGGATGGGGGAATGACCCGTTTGAAAAGAGGGATTGGCAAAATGAGTAACGAGGAAAACGACGCATATTATTTTGTTGAAAAGTCGTTGCCCGTACCCCCTGCCTATAGCGCGGGATGGGTTGCGCCGGATGGGAAGTTCTATGCGTGCGGTCATACGGAACACGATTATATTGCGGAAACTATCGTCCATTTCCGATCGCATCCCTCTATCGTCGGCGTCGAGACAAACATACTGTTTACGGCGGTCAGGGTATTGGAACAGGCGCGATGGGTGCGGGTTGAAACAAACGGCGTGGTCTTTACCTGTTATCACCGGATGGACGACTTTGAACCCAATGAAGCACAGGCGGCGACCCTTGTAGATATAGCCCTTGCCGCCGACGCGCAAGGCACGCCTCACGCGGGCAGATTCGCGCAAAACATTATGAGTTGCTTGAACAAGGACATCCCTGATGTTCTGGAAAGTCCGGGTTGGTGTGAATGACTTTTGGGAAGATAATCGCCCTATTGCGTGGCTTATGTTGTTCGCGGTGTTTTTCGTAATCGTTTTCCTTCTTTGTTTTGTCCGGTTCGCTGTTTCGTCCTGTGCGACGGGACGACCGTATCGGGGCGAGACGTGAGAGAATACACGTACCTTCCCGCGATTGAGATCGACGGCAAACTCTATGGTTGTTGGGTGCGGGAAATCGACTGTAAGGAAAAAGCCAAATGAGCAAAATTTACAGATTCACAGGCAATCGAAAAAATACCGAAGTGCGCGAAAAGAAAGGTGACGTTCGAGATGGAGAAGTCAACCTGACCGTTCGGTTCCGTGCCGCTTACAGATTGTTTGGGCGTAGGCTCAAGGATTACAAGTACGTCGTTCAGGTGGGGGATACCGATAAGTTTGCCGTCCACCGCTTGAGCGAAGTATCTCAAGACCCGGACGGGACGGAATTTGTTGGGTGGATGTGGCTTAACAAGACCGTCGAGGATGTAAAATGAGTAAAATCTATAAGTTCCACAATGAGGAAAAGAATGTCGAAGTCCGGGCCAAAAAAGATGACAAAGGCGAACCGGACGGGACGCCGAGTGTAACCGTTCGCTTACTCGCGGCCCGGCGGTTGTTCGGCGGGTTGCTTGAGGACTACCGCGAAGTTCACCGGTGCGGAACAACCAACAAGTTTTCGGTTCACCGGTTCGGCCCGTATGACTCGCGCGACGCATCCCACGCCGATCATATTGGGTGGATGTGGTTTGACGGCATCGTGGGGGAAGAATGAAAAACACCGTGCCCCTTGACGAAGCGATGGTTTGCTTGGCGACGTACCTTTACGTGACCGCGCGTCAAACCGGTATCTCACCGGTGTCCCCGTGGGATTTCTTTGTCTCAAGCGGCATCCCGGAAGAGAAGGTGGAAGTGATCTTTGACCGCGCGGTGGAAAACGACCTCATTGATTACGGGGTTTCGATCCGCGCCCCGTTTTTAACCGAGAAAGGGCGGGTACTTTTGAATGAGCGATATGGACTTGCTTGAACAGGCGAACACAATGCAGAAGATGTTGAATGAGTTGGAGTATCCACTTCCGACCGACGCCAACAGCATCGACGTGGCGTTCGCCATCCCCGGCGCGGCACTGTCCGTCAAGGCGACCGACGTGCGGCATTTGGAACGAATATGGAACGCCATCAGTGAACTTTTCGAAAGGACACTCGACAATTATGCCGACCACGGCGGATCGTTTGGAAGCGGCGATGAATCGTTTGAAAGCGGCGTTTCAACGTTTGCTTCAGTCGTCGGAGTTCGCGAAGATGATGGCCGATTTGAACGCCGCCTTGTCGAGATTGAAAAACGGATCGACCGGATTGCCACCGGGCCGACGACACGCCTCGAAAAAGAAGGCGGCGTTGTCGAGATTCGCGATTCGGAAGGCCGCGCGTTCGCAAACGTCGATATTCGCAACGGGGCAACTGAAGGGGATATTGAGGCGCACGAGGCGCAAATGAGGGCGAATGCCGACTTTATCGCGAACAGCCCCGAAGATGTGTTGTATCTTCTTTCCCATCTCAAAGGGACACTCGACACCCTTGACGAAATTTCTAACCTAATCACGCCAATGGAGGAAAAATGACAACTACACGAGCGTATGTAATCTGGCATAGTGGGCGCGGGGATTTTATTCAGACAAGTGGGGCGTCCGGCGGCTACACCGTTACCCCCGACTTGAAAAAAGCGACGGCTTTTCTTAACGGGGATCTCGCGATGGACTTCATTGTTAGATTTCTTCGGGATTCCAACAAAGGAGGGAAGACGCGGTATCAGGCGCGGGTTATTGAGTGCCACGCGGGTGAAATGAAGCTGTTGCCGTTGGGGGCGTTTATCGACCAGTTTGGGGAAGTAGGGGGCGTATACGTCACTGACATCGCCGGTAAAGAGGACATCGTGAGAGCCTACGTGATACGTCACCGGGAACGCGGGGATTTCATTCAAACGGACTTGCCTTCTGGCGGCTACACCGTTACCCCCGATTTGAGAAAGGCAACGCTTTTTACCGACGCGACGCACGCGATGGAGTTCATTTCGCACCTGCTCTGTATGGGAGATGGGACACCGTCGCCGTATGAAATAAGGGCGGTGGAGATCACTAACGAAGGAACGACGATGTTTCCGGCGGGGTGTTTCATTGACGCTTTCGGAGAAGCGCAAGGCGTGTACGCCACCGGTGGCCCTGTGCTGCCGCCCCCGAAAGTCGAGGTCTTCAAACCCGCGTTTAAGCCGCTGGATGTGGAACAGATGTTTACCTACCACGCCCCGACCGAAGCGCAAGTTGTCCAGTACACGGCCCTTCGGGAAGCGGCGTTGACCTTCGCCAAGACGATCCTCGCCAACACCCCGGCGGGTGCGTATCAGACGCTCGCCATCCGCGACCTTCAAACCACGGTTGCTTGGGCAAACGCCGCGATTGCGCTGGAAGAGAAGCGATGATCTCCGGCCAATGCTCGAAATGCGGGAACTGGTCGAGGGACTTTTTCGAGTGTCGGAACTGTTTTTCGACATATTGTCTTGAATGCACAGGCGACGCGCGGTGTCGGTGCGACGACTGCCGGAAGGCCCTCGACGACGGGGCCGCGCGAAAGCCCCAGAAGGAAACCGAAGAATGATCCCGATCAAAATAGGCTCGAAAGAATTTGTCCTTGCCCCTCACATCTTTTTCTGGACGCTGTTCGGCGCGGCCTGCCACGTTACCGGCATTATCATTTTGTGCTTGTGGTGGAGTTGGCGGGCCGCGCTGGTCGGTCTTTGTTTTGCAATGTCAAATCTATCTTACAGGATGCTGAAAAAATGATCTACGGACTGGACTACGAAACGAAATCAGTAGCGGGGGGCAACGGGTATGCCCTCCAACCGTTTCGGTATCGGAACGGTGCGGTGTGTACGTCGGTCGCCGTGCAAGGCGTTCACGAGGATGAGACGTATTTTTCCGGGCTTCTCGGCCCCGACTACTTCGCCACCCCGGAACAAGACGCTTTGGCCCGGAAGCTAATTGAGACGAACGAAATTATGTGCGGGTGGAATCTCGCCTTTGACCTTGCGTGGGCTTTCGAGCGAATGCCGGATATGTACACGGTTGGGCTTCGCGGGCTTCATAACCGGGTGCTGGACGTTCAGGTATTGTGTCGCATCCTCGACAACCAAGAAGCCCCGCCGAAGGGGTACTACGGGTTGAAGAAGGCGGTCGAACGCTTCATCCCGGAGTTTGCCGGGTACGGGCAGGGGATCGATTTTCGCGTCGAGGATGAACGTCTTCGCCATTACAACCGGCTGGATGCGATGCTCACGGCCCGGCTTGCAATCCGGTTCTTGAACGAGGCGAACGACAAACAAATCAAGCTGGCGCGGATCGTGTCAAACGCGGCCATCTCGTTCGCATACTCCAACACGAAAGACGGCGGCATCCCGATCTCCCCGGAACGCGCGTTGGTGTATATGACGACGCGGGACGCGGAAGCCGCCGCGCTTCTCGACGAGTTCGGATTGACGCACGAGATTTTGAAATCCCCACAAAAGCTGAAGAAGCATTTTTTGAACAATGGACATCCGGTCGAGTCCACCGACAAGCGGTTTCTTGCCCGCGACGACGCGCCGATTGTCCGGGACGCCATCACCGCGCGGGGGGCAATCATCGCGTCGAAAAAGTATGGAGAAGGCCCGATCCAGTGTGCCGAGTACATCGGCGAACCGAAAGCCTACCCGTCGTCGAGGCCGTTTGGCACGTACACCGGGCGGGTGACGTACACGGCCAACCAAGAAGACAGCGTACCGTACACCCTGAAGAACGGCGAGACGCGGTTTCGGAAGAAGAAGTTTCCCGTTGGCATCGCAATCCAACAGTGGCCCCGCAAGGCCGACGCGCGGGACATCATTTGTGCGCCGAAGGGTACGCTTTTGATCGAACTCGACTTCCAAGCACAAGAATCCCGGTTGCTCGCGGACATCTCGAAAGACCCGACATTGCTCAAAATCTTTCACGAGGGCAAGGATTTCCACTGTTATATGGGCGCGGCTATCGTCAATTCGGACTATGAGTCGTTCCTTGCCGCGTACAAGGCGGGCGACAAGGCGGCGAAACAGGCTCGTCAGTTGGGGAAGGTGGCGAACCTGTCGCTTGGATACCGGACCGGCGCGGCGCGGTTGCGGCAGGTGGCGTATACCGATCACGGGATTGATATGTCGGTCGAAGAAGCCAAACACTACCATTTGCTTTTCCGTCGCCTGTATCCTTCGGTTCAGTGGTATTGGGGCAACGCGATTCAAACCGCGAAGGTCAATGGGTTTGCCGAATCTCGCGGCGGTCGCCGGATCAAACTGAATTTCTCCGATCCGAAAACCGAGTACAGCGCGGAACAAACGGCAATCAATTTCCCCATTCAAGCGACGGGCGCGGATATGAAGTTCGCCGCGATTGACGCGGTTCAACTCCACCTTGCCGAGTACGGTGCGCGGTACGTGATGGACTTGCACGACGCGCTTTTTTTCCTCGCGCCGAAGGCCCGCGCCGAAGAGTTTGCCCGGAAGCTGATGGCCCTCATTGACGGGTTGGATTACACCCGGCTGTTCGGCTGGACACCTGCCGTTGCGTTGCCGGTCGAAACCAAGATCGGCCCATCGTGGGGCAGTTTGAAAGGACTGTGATGCCAGACAAAGAAATTCAGTGCCGGGTTTGCGGGCGGTCGTTCGTGTGGTCGGAACGCCGCCAAGCCGCTTACGCGCTGAAAGGTTTTGTAGACCCGTCCCGGTGCGACTCGTGCCGGGCGATTGGCCCAAACGACCCGCAACCGAAAAAGATTCAGTGCGCCATCTGCTACAAGCCTTTCGTGTGGAATACTGAATCACAAAAGATTTACGAAAAACGCCGCTTCGAACCGCCCATCCGGTGCGCCACCTGCCGCAAGGAGAGAGAAGAAGGTACGCGCACGTTCGCGGATGGGTCGAAGCGGTATCGGATTGAATGCGAGGAATGCGACCGGGTGGATTACGTCACCTTTGTCCCGCGCGGAGATCGTCCCGTTCTTTGCACCGAACATTACAGAATCGCCAAAAAGGAAAAAGAGAAATGACAACCCCGTTTTACTGGTCTTTCAGTGCGCTTCAGGATTTCGAAGGGTGCGCGGCCCGGTATGCCGCCGTCAAGATCGACAAAACGCACAAGTTCAGCGGTACGTTTCAAAAGAACTTCGGGAACGACGTTCACAAGGCCATCGAAATGTACTTGCTCGCGGGCAAGCCGTTGCCTGTCACGCTGGAACAGTTCGAAGCGTTGCTTGGCAGTATCGCGAAAATCTCCCATTCCGTCGAATACAAGTTCGGTATCCGGCGGGACTGGACGCTTACCAAGCCGGGGGCGCGGGATGCGTGGTTTCGCGGAAGCATCGACCTCGCTGCCCTCGACGATGGTGACGTGTACATCATCGACTGGAAGACCGGCAAGAAGTGGAACAAGCCCGACCAGCTTGCGGCATACGCGGCGGCGGTCGATGCTATCTACCCGGATGTCAAAACCGTCAACGCCTGTTATGTCTGGCTCAAAACTAACGAGATGAGTTTCCACGTCTTCGACAAGGCGCAACGGGATGAATTTCGAAAAGATTTCAGTTGGCGGGCGGACTATATGGAAAAGGCTATCGCGGCGCGTGACTTCAAACCGAGAACGTCGAAACTCTGTCTGTGGTGTCCGGTGCTTCAAGCCGGGAATTGCGTGACGGCGACCGACGACGGGTACACCATCGAACAGGCGAAGCACGCGGGGGCGATGTAATGACACCGGAAGCCTCACAAAAAGCCTTACTCACCCGGTTGTTGAACCGCCTCAAAGCCGAGTACCCCGATATGATCGAAGGGTTCAAGATGGTCGAGACGGGGCGAAGCACGAACGGATACGGCGACTGGATCGGTTGCGTTGCCGGGTACTTCGTCCATATCGAAGTGAAGGCCGGAAAGAACAAACCGACCGCGTTGCAACTCCATCGTCGGGCTTGCGTCATCACCGCTCGCGGGCGAGCGTGCATCTTCGGCGGGGAAAACGGCCTGACGGTCGAGGAACTGGAAAAATGTCTCAAAACCTTGTTGGAGAACCCTATCCCTTTTCAGGTGTGGTGACACCGTTCGCCCATCAGATTGTTACGTCGGAAGCCCTCATTCAAAACCCGCGATTCTTTTGCTTCAACGGGATCGGGACGGGGAAGACAAATTCCCTCGTGTGGGCTTCCGATTTTTTAATGCGGCACAACGTCATCCAAACCGTCCTGATCGTCACGCCACTTTCGACGATTTGGAAAGTTTGGCACGCGGCTTTACAGGCAAATTGGGTGCTTGGCGATATTGTTGTCCTCGACGACAAATTGACCGGGCTTGCCAAGCAACGGATTTTCTCGGAAAAAGTCACGAGGCCAACCTATTACATCGTCAACCCGGAATCGCTCGTCACCCTCGCGGACACTCGGAAGCGGGTAGACCACGTTATCGTTGACGAATCGTCGATGTTTCGGGATCGCTCGTCAGGCCGCTACAAGGCGTTGAAGAAGATCACCGACGA
>JAAFHI010000526.1 GCA_013298335.1 Actinomycetota bacterium | reverse complement strand
CGCGAGGTCGGAGGGGGCAACGGCGCGGACGTCGTGTCCGGCCCGTTGCAGGCCGAGCCCCAACGCGACGTACGGTTGAATCCCACCCCGGGTGTCATTGCAGACAACGGCAATTCGCATTGAACTTTTTTCCTTTGGAAATTTCCGAGACCGGATTGTTTCAACGCCGTTTGGCGGCATTCGTTCCCCGGCGGCCAAACGCGCAAAGAGCCACGGTGCGTTTCGTGCGCTCCGTGGCTCTTTGCGGATTTGAAGTCTCGGCGAAAAAAAGCTTACGGTTCCTCTTCGGTCATCAAGGCGTCGGCCTCGATTTCGACCAGCATGTCGGGAGAAATCAGCGCGCTGACTTCGACCAGGGAGGTCGCCGGACGAATATCGCCGAAGAACTCGCCGTGCGCCCGTCCGACTTCATGCCAGAGCGAAATCTCGGTCACGTAAATCCGGGTTCTGACGACATCTTTCAGGGAGGCGCCGACGCGAAGCAGGGCGGCTTCGATATTGCGTATGATCTGGACCGCCTGCGCATAGGCGTCGCCCGTTCCGACCAGATTTCCTTCCGGATCAGTGGCGGTGGTCCCTGAAACATGGACGTGCGGCCCGATTTTCACCGCCCGCGAGTAGCCGACGATGGGTTCCCATTTGGTGCCGGTGGCAATGTTGATGCGTTTCATGGAGATATCCCCAGTTCAGAGTGCGCGCTTCAGCGCGTTGACGATAGGCCAGTTAAATACGCGCTGAAGCGCGCACTCTGAACTTAGCCGGTGGTGCGGAGGCCACTCGCCACCGCGTTGACGGTGAGCAGGAGACGCCGCAGAAGTTCTTCATTCTGCGGGGAATCGCCGTTCTGTCTGCGTTCGCGCCAGGCGCGGAGCAGTTGAATCTGCTGGCGGTGAAGGGCGCGCAGACCGTCCTGCCGCATAAACAGTGTGGCGTAGGTGCGACTCCGTTTTTCGGTCAGCGGCCCATCGAAAATCCTTTCCAGCAGCCGGTAGGTCCGGTCGTACTCGGTGAGAATGCTCGACAGGATGTTCTTGCGAACGTTTTCATCCGTAACCAGTTCGGCGTATTCGGCCATGACGTTCGGGTCGGCTGATAGAACGCCGATGCTCACGTTCGTCAGTAGCAGTTTCGACGGATACCAGGACAGGCCGTGCATTTTCAGCAATTCGAAGGATTCCGGCGAATCGGCGGCCAGTTTTTCGAGAGCGCTGCCGACACCGTACCACCCGGAGAGAAAGAACCGCGCCTGACTCCAACTGAACACCCACGGAATGGCGCGCAGGTCCGCAATGGTGCGGCGTCCGGTGCGCCGCGCCGGGCGCGACCCGATTTTTCCCGATTCGATGATGTCGATGGGCGTCGCCTGGGTGAAGAAATCGAGAAATCCCTCGCGGGTGACGAGCGCTTCGTAGGCCACCCGGCTGGATTCGGCGAGGCGGTCCATCACCGGTTCGAGCGGGTGGGAGGCGGGTGCCCGATCTTTCACGGAAAGCGTCGTTTCGGCCACGCCCGCCACCAGCAGTTCGAGGTTGTAGACGGCGCTGACCAGATTGGCGTACTTCTGGGAGATCGTTTCGCCCTGTTCCGTCAGGCGCAGATCGCCGTTGACGGCCAGCGGCGGCAGGGCGCTCAGGAAACGGTGCGTCGGCCCGGCACCGCGGCTGATCGTGCCACCGCGTCCGTGGAAAAACCGGATTGAGACACCCCGTGCGAGCCCGATTTCGGCAAGCCGTTCCTGCGCGCGGTAGAGATGCCACGAACTCGCCAGAATCCCGGCGTCCTTGTTGCTGTCGCTGTAGCCGATCATCACCTGTTGCGTCGGTTGCGTGGCCCCGGCGATTGTGCGCTGGAATTCGAGACTGCGGACCGTCATCGGATGATCGAGAAACGCCGCCAGAATGGCCGGGCTGTGCTTGAGATCGTTGACCGTTTCAAACAGCGGTACAACCGGCAGCGGACACACCAGCCCGTCCGGCGTGTCGAACGCCAGCCCGGCCTCGCGGGCGAGTCCGTAGACCGCGAGGAGGTCCGAAACGCTGCGGGTCATGCTGACGATCAGCGCGCCAAGTCCTTCCGTGCCAAAGGTTTCAACGTGTTCGGCGAGCACCCGCAGGACGCTCAGGGCGGTTTCGGCTTCCGCCCCGACCTTCATCTTGGGCAGCGTGAAGGGCCGCGGCGAGGCGAGTTCGGAATTCCAGAACGCGGTGCGCCGTTCCTCCGGCCAGGTGGCGTAGCCCTCGGTTTCGAGTCCGGCGGCGGCGGCAAGCTGGGCGACGGCGGTTTCATACACCTGACTGTTCTGGCGGACGTCCACTGAGGCGAGGCTGAACCCGAACGTTTGTGCCATGCGGATGATCGGATGAACGTCGCCTTCCGCCAGGCGGTGCGCCCCGACGGCTTCGAGCGAGGCGCAGAGCAGATTCAAATCCGAAATCAGTTCTTGGGCCGACCGGTAGGTCCCCGTCGAACGGTTTGCCTCCGCGCTGGGCGTTTCCGCCGGGGGAAGGCGGAGCAGTAATACATTGACCGCCTGCCGCCACGATTCCTCGGGATTCCGCTTCAACGCCTGCCGAATCGTTTCATTGGCGGAAGATCGAAACGGGTACAAAAGATTGAGCAGCTTGGTCGGGACGTCCTGCAACCGGTCGGAAAGACTGAGTCGGGTCGCGAGCGTGACCAGGCGGGAATGAAGGAGCGCCAGCGCGTTGGAGCGAAGTTCCCGGAGTGTCTCGGCGGTCGTTTCGGCGATGACGAGCGGATGGCCATCGCGGTCGCCGCCGACCCAGTTCCCGAAGGTCAGCCGGGGCAGTTTCGCCGGATCGGCCAGCGCCGCCGGGTCGTAGCCCATTTCCTCCCACGCCGCGCGCAACCGTCGGTCGAGCATCGGCAGGGTTTCGGGGAACACGTTCACGAGGTAGTGGGTGATGTTGCGGAGTTCATCGGCCACGCTCGGTTTTTCGAGGTAGATTTCGCCGGTGCGCCAGAGCCGTTCGAGTTCGAGCTTGATTTCCTCGCGAATCGCCTGCTGTTCGGTCGGCGTCCACATCTGGTTTTCGCGTTTGACGAGCAACAGATAGAGCCGGCGGTGATGTTCCAGTACGGTTGCGCGTTTTGCCTCGGTCGGATGCGCCGTCAGAACGGGTTCGACCCGGATGTGGGAAAGTCCCTCGGCGATTGTTTCGCTGGTGACGCCGAGCGACCGCAACTGCCGCAAGGTACTGCCCCACAGACCCGCTTCGCTGCCGAGGCCCTGATCCGTCTCGACCGTCCGGCGCGTCTGGGCGGCGGCGTTTTCCTCGGCCATGTTCAGCAGTTGAAAGGCGATGGAATAGGCCTGGGCGACCCGTTCGTTGAACTGTTCGGCGGTGGGCGGCTCGCCCGTGCGGGTGGGAAGGCAGTTGACGGTTTCCTGTTCACCCAACTCGG
The DNA here is from genome assembly GCA_013298335.1 of Actinomycetota bacterium. GTDB lineage: Bacteria > Acidobacteriota > Blastocatellia > Chloracidobacteriales > Chloracidobacteriaceae > JAAFHI01. The sequence continues at coordinate 434 of JAAFHI010000526.1, read as the reverse complement.
TCAACACTTCACGAAAACAGTCGAGTAGAAAGTGGAAGTCGCGTTCGGCTTTGAGCAGGTCGTCCGGCGCGGACGCAACGGCGGGAAGATTCATCGGAAAATGACCTCAACCGTGGCTTGTAGGGGATGGACCACCCGATTGTGAACGGCGAAGGCGGAATTGGCAAAGCACAATGGTGCGTGGTGCGAATATCCCACGCCTTATTCAATTCCGGAAAACGCGCCGGGTTTCCGATTGGAAGTTAGCCCATAACCGGAGCGCTTTGGCGAGGCTATGGGTTTCATGTTTGTCGTAAATATTTGAATCCAATTGGTTTCCCACGTCCTCGCCAAAGCGCCCCGGACGTGGGCTGGATTCCTTCGGTCCGGGTATGGGCTATCTTCTTCGATTGGTTGAGGGTGGATGTGACCCCATTCAGGTTGTCGTGTATCCC
>JAAFHI010000420.1 GCA_013298335.1 Actinomycetota bacterium | reverse complement strand
GCGGACTCGTCACCTCGACCCTGCTGACCCTCTGGCTGCTCCCGACCCTGTACGAATGGTTCATTCCGGAAAGCCCCATTTCCAACACAGCCGAACCCGAGGCCCTCTAAACTCTTACTCGGGACGGCCCACCCCGATCGTCCCGCCAACGAAAGGAATCAGCCCCCATGTCTCACGATCACGGCCATTCGCACGGCACGACCGATTACAGCCGCGCTTTTGCCATCGGCATTGCGCTCAACCTCGTGTTCGTCATCGTCGAATTCGGGTTCGGTTGGGTGGGGAACTCGCTCGCCCTCATGGCCGACGCTGGCCACAACCTGAGCGACGTGGCCGGACTCATCCTGGCCTGGGGCGGGGCCTGGCTGACGAAACGCAAACCCTCGGAGCGATATTCCTACGGTTTACGGAAATCGTCGATTCTCGCCGCGCTGGCCAACGCCGTCCTGCTGCTCGTTGCCGTTGGAGCGATCATCTGGGAGGCCGTCCACCGGTTCGGCGAGCCTTCTCCGCCGAGCGGACGCATCGTGATGATCGTGGCCGGGATCGGTATTGTGATCAACGCCGTCACCGCCTGGCTGTTCATGTCGGGCAAGAAAGGCGATGTGAACGTCCGCGCGGCCTTTCTCCACATGGCGGCCGACGCGGGGGTATCGCTGGGGGTCGTCATTTCCGGTGGAGTCATCCTCCTGACCGGTCTCGCCTGGATCGACCCGGTCGTAAGCCTCGTCGTCGCCGTCGTGATTCTGGTCGGGACCTGGGGACTCCTTCGGGAATCGGTCGATCTCGCCCTTGACGGCGTGCCGGCCGGCATCGACCTCCCCGAACTCCGGACTGGGCTGCTCGAACAACCCGGCTGCCTGGCCGTTCACGATCTCCACGTCTGGGCCATGAGTACGACCGAACCCGCGCTCACCGCTCACCTGGTGGTCGATCCGGAACGGTGGTCAACGGGCGCTCTGGCGTTGATTGCACGCGACATGCACGACCGCTTCGGCATCGAGCACACCACCATCCAGGTCGAAACCGAATCTCCTTCAGGGCAGTGCGGGTGTGATTGAAGCGTCGGTACGAATAGGATGGGTGACGACGCGACGATGGCCGGGTCGGATGAACCGGGCGCGCATACTTTTTTGATGGAGGTCCGGATGGCGGGATGTTGCGAAAGCGGATGCGAGTTGGACCGAATGCGGGAAAACCAGCGGGGAACGCTACGAATCGTTCTCGGCATCAACGCCGTGATGTTTCTGGTTATCGTCGGGGCAGGCCTGTGGGGTCGATCGTCGGCCCTGCTTTCCGACAGTCTCGACGATCTCGGAGACGCCCTTGCTTACGCCCTGAGCCTGTACGTCGTGTCCCGGAGCGCATCCGCAAAGGGCGCAGCCGCGCTGTTCAAGGGCGGATTGATTTTCCTGGCCGCCGCGGCCATCGCGTTTCAAATCGTGTATCGACTGCTTAACCCGGCGGTGCCGGTGTTCGAGATCATGGGCGCTTTCAGCCTTCTCGGGCTCGTTGCCAACGGGACCTGCCTGTTCCTGCTCTGGAGACACCGCAACGAAGACGTCAACATGGCGTCCGTCTGGGAATGCTCGCGCAACGACATCGCCTCGAATCTTTCGGTTTTCCTCGCCTCCGGACTTGTCCGCGTCACCCACGCGGGTTGGCCGGATATTGTCGTGGCCTCATTGCTGGTTCTTTTGCTGCTTCGGTCGGCGATCCGGGTGGTCGGCGCGGGATGGCGGGAACTGGCTCCGGCGTGACCACTGGAAGGAGCCGGGAGGTTTTTCGGATTGCTCAAAAACGAAGCGTGGGTCACCCGGCTTGCCGGAGAATTACGTTGCGTTTGACAGTCGCCGTCGATACGTCAATCATGCCGACGGAGGCTTTGGCGGCGGAGACGTCACATTGCCTTTTTCTTTTTTCAGCCCGCAACTTCCGATCCGGTGTTCCGAGACCGGTTGAAGAGTTCTTCGAATTCTCCCAACGTCGCCACGATTTCATCGAAACCGACCGGCTCGCCGAAAAACATTTCCCGCATCCTCGCGTAATCGCTCCGCCAGTGGTCGATTCGGGACGGCGGCGGAACCAGGCGAATCTTTCCGTGTCGGAGTTCGTCGTAGTTCGCGCCACCGCGAGGAAAAAAAATCACCGTGTGGTCAACGACGCGCTTGAAGAGATCCGTGGCGGCCAACGCACGCTCGCCGATGCCCGACCGAATCATGGCGTGTAGGTCGTAGGCATGTCGGGACAGGTTCCGGCGCGGTGGTTTCTCGGCTGGAAGCTGGTTGTCGATGTGCAGAATCGTCGCCTTGTCCCAGAATGTCCGCTCCGGCAGGATGACCCGGACTTCGGTTTCGGCGTCCTCGATCAGATCGGGGATGCTTTCGGCGACGAACGGGCGGATCAAGGCCAATTCGGAGGGCCAGTCGTCGGACCGGGCTCCGGCTTCGATTCGGACAAACCGACCGATATAAGCCGAATCAGTATCAGTCCCGGAAATCGGATACTCAAAAAGAATGGTGCTACCTTCATCGTCATCCATTTTGAGTTCCCAGCTCAGTCCTGTCGGAAGATGATCCCTGAAATCGTCCGTTAGAATCGGAAGCAGGCGGTTTCGGATCTGTTCCTCGCAGAGCAGCTTCAGGCGCTCGACCTGCTTTTTCCTTTGGGTATTCGAGGACTCCGGCTGAGGTGGCTGGGTTTCCTCGAATCCCAGCCACCGACGGTCGATGATGATGTCAATGTCTTCGGAAAAACGTTCAATCAGCCGATAGGCTTTTGAAAGCGATGTCCCGCCTTTGAAAGTCAAATGCGTGCCGATTTCGTGCAGGCGGAACAGCCGTCTCAAAGTCCAGCATACCCAGAAATCCTTCTCGACACTTCCGACCGGAAGGGAGATGCGCGCGGCGACTTCCGAAAAGATGACGGCCCGCTCTTCAGGGGGAAGGAGAACAAATGATTCCATCTCACGCCTCCTTCGCCAGGTCGAGCAGGATTTTGCCGATCCAACTCGGAGCCAGTCTGGCATCGGCGCCGAGAGTACGCCTGACTTCCGGCGGAATCGTCGATTTCAAGCGGGAGATGACGGCCGCGTCCACCCGGTCCCGACCGAGATGACGCAGGGCTTGAATGATCAGTCCGCTCGTTTTTCCTGCTGCGTCCATCTGGCGCGGGGTCGTCCGTTTCAGAATGAACTCACGGTTCAAAACCCGGAGCTTGCGCGATGCACCTTCGGTCAGAAACACCACTTTCATCGGGACCTGCTCGGTCAGCCCAAGCCGGTTGGCGGCGTAGGCCCCGGAAGGTTGCAGCTTCACCCTGTCTCGACCGACGATGGCCCGCGCAATCTGGTCTTCGCCTGGGGCGAGCAATCCGAGTTTGGGATGCACCTTCGGATAATCGTAGAGTCCTCGCGAAAGTCGCCGGATCGTCCCTTTTTCAGTCAACCTCGAAAGTGCCAGGTCCACGGCCGGGCGCGCGCCAAGGTCAAGGAAATCTCTCGGTGAAAACACCCACCCCTTCTTGTGACCATAAATCCGGCTTAATATCTTTGATTGAATGCTTTGCATTGGCTTTTGAAGACTTTTTTTGTAAGAAATTCCGATACAAATTTACATCATTTACTTCAAATGGGGAAGTGATTTGATTTCGTCTGGGTGTTCCGCCGCCTCACTGAGGCCGTCGCCCGCTGAAGACACCCGACCAGTCGGTCGCACTTGTCGAGAATGTCTTCGAGGGTTGCGTCATCCAGGTCATCGGGACGGATGATTTGAAGGGCCTGATGAATGTGCTTCAACTGCTCGTAGAACAAATGGCGGCCGTCGCCGACCTCGATCATTTCGTCTGCCGCGCGGTCGGCGAATTCAAGGTCGTCGTCGAGCGGTTTGATAAGGGCAGTCACCCGGCGCCGCAGATCCGCCTGCGACGCCGCCAGTCTGAGATGAAGCATGAGCGTGTCCTGCCTGACGCGCCTGGCTTCACGGGTATCGACCCCAAGGTTTTCAGGTGTCAATCGGGCAAGCTGGGCGGCTTCAAGGAGATTGATCTTTCTCTCGGAGAGGGCCTCACCAACATCGGCCGGATAACGCAGGATCGGAAGATAGAACCCCACGAATGACGCGACCGACAGATTGGGGCGCCCATTCTTTTCAAGAGCCGTCCGGAGTACCCGGTCAACCGCCAGAAGGTCCTCGCGGTCGAATTTCGCCGGGCGACCACCGGGTTTGTCGGTCGCCTGATACCGTCCGACGTGCCTGACTGCGTTGAGCAGGGTGAAGACCTTGCGGTCCGTCGCCGGAATCGGGACGGGACTGATTTCTCGCAGCGTGTCGAGAACCCGGCGAACGCCGGCGGGTGAGGCAATGGGGTCGGAGATTCTGGGGCGTCGTTTCATGGCGCGCTCACTTTTATGTCATTTTTCGTCGTGTAAACCGTTTCCCGTCAATGGCTACCGGTTCTGTTCCTGAAAAATACATCGAATAGGTAAATCTCTGCTATTTTTCATTTTAGCCTGCGCAAATTGCACATTTATGCAGGCT
>JAAFHI010000160.1 GCA_013298335.1 Actinomycetota bacterium | reverse complement strand
CGCAGGCGGTCTACGAATCGGGCATCGGAAACGGAAATTACACCTCGAATCTGGCCGTTCTCGGCGGAGGCACAGCGTCCACCGAAGTCGGCCTGCTCGATTCAACCATGGTCAACGCGCAAACAACCCCGAAAAGCGGCTATCTGCTCGGCCCAATCGTGACTGTGGCAAAAACCCCAACCTCGCCGGCGCGCTACTCAATGACAGCTTTTCCAGCCAGCGCGAAAGGAATCAGTCGGACTGGAGATGACTGCTATTTCATTGATGAAACAGGGATTATCCGGCATTCGGGTCGCCCGGACGTGCCCGCGACGGCAACCAGCGAGCCGATTAAAGAGTGAAGCCGGGGCGACGAACGATTTTCTCCGAAGGGGAATATTCAAATGAGCATGAATGGAAGATTGTGGTCGGTCCCGGCTGACTGGATCAGCCGTATCGAGCAGGATGAAACCGCGGCGGAGGTCCTTCTCCAGTCACCTTCCGGGATTGAGATCCTCGATATCGGCAAAAACTGGCACGGACTTCATTTTCTCCTCACGGGAAGGGAGTCCGGCGGGAACGGCCCGCTGGCGGATGCCGTCTTCTTCGGCGGCGAACCCGAAGAATCATTTGAAGCGTCCGGGGAGTCCGAAGAAACCGAAGAACCGGACGACTGGGACGTCATCCCGCTTGAAGAGGTCGGCAATTACGGCGGCCAGCTTTTGTCGCCGATTTACACAAAAACCGTTGCGGAGGCGTTATCCGTTCTTTCTGAAGAAACGCTTCGGTCACGTTTCAATCCGGCGCGGATGGAATCCCTCAATCTGTATCCCGGCAACTGGTCGCGCGACCCCGAACAGCGCCTGGAAGACCTGATCGACACATTCCGGAGTGTCCGCGAGCACTACGCCGCCGCAGCGGAACGCGGCCACGGGATGATGCTTTTCATCGTTTAGGGCAGGAGCGCACGCTGTACGCGCACGTAAAAGCAAGAAATGAAAACCATGCGCGCAGGGGGCGCAAGGTCCTTCCATTCCCACTTGCGGAACAGCGCGAAGACTGACATCTTTGGTTTTGTATTTTTCAAAACACTTCCTTCCATAAGACCGGCGGTCAACAGTCGAACAGTTCATCCTTTTCCGTCCCTCGCGGGCGGACGTTCGCCTGAAAATCATCGGTCGTGACCTGAAACAGTCACCATGCCGAACGTCCAAGAACTGAATCTCAACTACAACGCCATTCTTCCCGAACTCTGCGTCATCGGAGCCGGGTTGGCCATCATGATGTACGACGCCTTTGCCCCCAAAGGCCCCCGCCGTCTGGCGGGCTGGATCGCGCTGGCCGGGCTGGCGGGCGCGACGTACAGCGTGTGGCGGCTCTGGGGCCTGGAAACCGCCCCGAGTTTCAACGGGATGCTGCTCACCGACCCGCTGCGGCTGACCTTTTCCATCGTCTTTCTGCTCGTCGCGGCGGTGTCGGTCATGTTTTCGATGCAGATGCTCGACGACGAACGGCTGCCGGCGGGCGAATATTTCACCCTGCTGATGTTCGGCACGGTCGGAATGCTCCTCATGGGCGGCGCGGGCGATCTGGCGATGCTGTTTCTGGGACTCGAAACGCTGTCGATCACGACCTACGTGCTGGCCGGATTCCGCCGCGGCGACCTGCGTTCGAACGAATCGGCCCTCAAGTACTTCATTCTCGGATCGTTCTCGACCGGATTCCTGCTCTACGGCATGGCGCTGACCTACGGCGCAACGAAAACCACCAACCTCGCGGGCATTCAGGAAGCCATCGCCACCGGCGCGCTGACCTCGCCGGGCCTGCTGACGGTCGGCGCGGCGCTGATGCTGGTCGGGTTCTGTTTCAAGATCGCCACCGCCCCGTTCCATTTCTGGGCCCCGGACGTCTATCAGGGCGCGCCGACGCCGGTGACAGCGTTCATGGCCGCCGGACCGAAGGCGGCGGCGTTCGCGGCGATGCTGCGGATTTTCGTCATGACCTTCCCCGCCGATGGCGGCGACCTGAGCCGGGCGACGACCGGCGTGCTGGTCATCGTGGCGATCATGTCGATGATTGTCGGGAACGTCGCGGCCATCCGCCAGACCGACATCAAGCGGATGCTCGCCTATTCGTCCATCGCGCACGCGGGCTACGCGCTGCTCGGCGTCGTCGCCGGCGACTGGACCTCGGTGATGTTCTACCTGCTGACCTACGCGGTGATGAACCTCGGCGCGTTCGGCGTCGTCTCGCTGCTCGCGCGGGTCGGCGACGAAAAGACCGACATCGAGGATTTCGCGGGCATCGGCTTCAAGTCGTTCGGGCTGGCGATGCTGCTCACGGTGTTTCTCCTGAGCCTCGGCGGGATTCCGCTGACGGCGGGATTCATGGGCAAACTGGTCATCTTCAAGCAGTGCTGGCAGGCGGGACACACGACCCTCGTCATCGTCGCCGCTCTCAACAGCGCCGTGTCGCTCTATTACTATCTGCGCCCCGTGGTGGTGATGTTCTTCCGCGAACGCGAAGAGGAATTCGTGCCGCCGCGCGTCTCCACGATGGCGGAAGTCGCCCTGACGCTGGCGCTGTTCGGCGTGATATACCTCGGCGTTTTTCCCGGACGGCTGCTCTCCGAACTTGACCGACTGGCCAAACGGACGCCCGCCGCCGCCCAACTGAACTCACAAAGGTAACTTTCAATCATGGCTCACGAAGACATCTCCGTTGAAGACCTCAAACAGCGGATGGACGCGGGCGAAGCCCCGTTCGTCATCGACGTCCGCGAACAGAACGAATTTGACGAATCCCGCATCCCCGGCACGGTGTTCATGCCGATGAGCCGGTTCGGCGACATTTTCACCGACCTGAACGACCGCAAGGATTCCGAAATCATCGTCCAGTGCAGGTCCGGCGCGCGCAGCGCCCGCATCGCCGATTTCCTTCGGAATCAGGGGTTTGTAAATGTCCGCAACCTCACCGGCGGCATTCTCGCGTGGCAGCGGATTCAGTAGTCAGTGGCCAGCAGTCAGTGGTCAGTAAAAGCCTCGTCTTTTTTCTTGCTGACTACTGACTACTGACTACTGACTACTGACTACTGACTACTGACTGCTGGCCACTATTCCGTTCGCGTAATCGCGTTCGGGTCGGCGTCCGTCACGAGCGTCGGCGTGGACCCGGTCGGCAGTTCGCCCCGGCTGGTCGGCGCGTCAGTTGCGTCCCACCCCGTGGGCAGGGTCACGAACAGCGTATTCCGCATGTCTTCCGGCAAATCGGTGACCGCGTTCATGAACTCGGTCACGAATTCGTGCGGCGTCGGACGGTCCGCCGGCGTCTTGGACAGCGTTCGCATGACGACCGCCTCGATTTTTTCGGGAATCGTCGCGTTGTAGCTCCGAAGCGGCGGCGGGTCGGCCCGCAGATGCAGCAGGGCGACCTGGACGAACGAACTTCCGGTCGAGGGAAACGGCACCCGTCCGCAGAGCATTTGGTAGAGCATCACCCCAACGCTGTAGAGGTCGGATTTCCCGTCGTACTGGTTGCCACTCAACCGCTCGGGGGCCATGTAGATCGGCGTCCCGACGATGCCGCCCGTCCGGGTGAGCGTTTCCATGTTCTCGTTGTCGTCCGCGCCGACGAGTTTGGCGATGCCGAAATCGACCACCTTCACCACTTCGCCGTCGGCGGTCCGGTGAATGAAGATGTTGTCCGGCTTGATGTCGCGGTGGATGATGCCCGCCGCGTGGGCGGCTTCGAGCGCCTCGCAGACCGGCACGACGATTTCCGCGCACCGGTGCAGCGACAGACTGGGCGTCCGGCGCAGGATGGCGGCCAGCGACTCGCCTTCCAGCAACTCCATCACAATGTAGGCGATGCCGTCGCTCGAAATCCCCGAATCGAGCACGGTGACGGCGTTCGGGTGATTGACCCGGCAGGTGGCGATGCCCTCGCGGCGGAAACGTTCGACCGCGTCGATTGAATCGTTGCCGGACGCCGGACGGAAGATTTTCACGGCAATCGGACGGTTCAACCCGAGGTGGGTGGCGCGAAAGACCGCGCCGAAGCCGCCCGCGCCGATTTTTTCGTCCAGCCGGTATTTTTCATCGAGCGTCGTGCCCGGCAGCGCCTCCGCGAGCGCCGAAAAAATCCGGTCGGCCTGCCGCTGCGACGCCACAAGCTCCTCGACCTTGCGGTCAAGTTCGTGGTTTTTCTCCTCGATCTTGAGTTTCGCGGCCTCAAGATCGCGGTTTTTGCGTTCGGATTCCGCGTTGACGGTCTGAAGTTTCTCGACCGCGTCGGCAAGTTCGGTCGTTCGGGAGACAACCCGTTCTTCGAGCAGGCGGTTCCGGCTCGCCAGCACCCGGATTCGGGTCCGAACGCCCAAGGAAACCGCCGCCACGGCAAAACACAGGTAAAAAAGATACGCCCACCACCGACGCCAGAGCGGAGGCACGACCCGAAACCGGAATTCGACCGGGCCGGAAACGTTTCCGGCGTAGTCGCGCGCCCAGACCCGGAAGGTGAAATCGCGTTCCGGCAGGTTCAAAAACGCCCGCCTGGTTTCGGCGGTCCATTCGGACGGGTGCTTGTCGTACCCGACGAGTTCCGTCCGGTAGCGCGTCTCGCCCTCCCGAAAAAACGACAGCAGCGCGAAGGAAAACACCGGATCGTTGTCGTCGGAGCCCAGACGGGCCTCGGGACCGACGCCCGTGCCCTTTTCCCCCAGCGCCACCCGCTCGATGAGCAGGGATTTCGGCTGCGCGTCGGTCATCTCTCCTTCCGGATCGAGCATGGCCGCACCCGCGCCCGAGCCGACCCACACCCGCCCCCGGCCATCCACGAACGGACGACTGACGCACTCGTTGCTCGGCAGCCCGTCTTCGGTCGTGAAGGTTTCAACTTTCACCGCCGACGCGTCGGGCGAAACGTTTTTTTGAAAGGAAAACCGGGCCACCCCCTTGTTGGTCGTGGCGTAAATGCGTCCGCGCCGGTCGCGGCAGAATCCGTAGATGACGTTGTTCGGCAGCGCCGGAACGGTGGCATCCGTCAGTACCATCAAGGGCTTACCGGGAGAAGCGGCATCCAGGACGGCCAGGCCGGAATTGGTTCCAATCCAGATGACCGGCTGGCCGTTCGGGCCGACCCCTTCGATGAGCGCGTTGACCTTGTTGCCCGGCAGGCCGTCCTTGACGGTCAACGCCCGCCACTTCCCGTCGCGCCGCACAAAGACCCCGGCGCGATCCGATCCGACCCAGACCGACGTCTCGCCGGCCCCGTCGGCGACTTCCAGCAGGGCGCGAACCGCGCCGCGCGGCGAAGCATCCTCCTGAACCTCGGACCATTTCGTCCCGTCGAAGCGGTGCATCCCCTTGATCGTTCCCGCCCAGACCTTTTTCTTTCCATCGGTTTCCGTAATTTCGGCGGCGCAGTTGAGAAAACCGATTTTCAGGCGCGAATCGATTTCGGAGGTGACGATCCGGTCATTTTCGACCCGCATGAGATCGGACGTCGAAACCAGCAGCAGCGCGGGCTTCCCGTCGAAGGCCGAGGTCCGCAGAAACTGGTTCACGGTCGTTCCGTCGTACCCTTTGCCCAGGAATTTCGAAAACGACCATTTTCCGTCCGAAAACGATGCGATGCCGCCGCGCATGCCGCCCATCCAGAACGGAGAAGCGCCGGTTGCGGACGGTTCTTCCGCAAAACACTGAATGTCGGCGGCGGGCAGACCTGACTTGTCATCGAATTTCACCCAGTTGCCGTCCTGAAGCCGGAGCAGTCCGCCGTTGTGCGATCCCGCCCACAGCGTCGTCCGCCCGCCGGGCGGATTCATCAGCGCGAAACTCAGGACATTGGCGGTCCGAAAGGGCGTGTGCTCGGTGGCGTTCGTCCAGACGCCATCGGCAAACCGCCACAATCCGCTCTGGGTTCCCGCCCACAAAACGAATTTCCCGTTCGCGGCGACGGTTTCGGCGAGGGCAAACACCCGCGGGTCCGGCATTCTGGTATCGGTACTGAACGCGGACCACGTTCCGTCCACCCAGCGGGCGACGCCGCCGTTGGGCGCACCGGTGAACAGGGCTTTCCGTCCATCCGGCCCATGCAGTTCCGCCAGACAGAACACCGAATTGTCGAACGACGTCTCGCCTTCCCCGGTCAGGAGGAATTTCGGCTTGTCGTCCATCCGCTGCCACGCGCCGTCCGAAAATCGTGAAACCCCCTTGGTCGTCCCCATCCAGACGACCCATTTTCCATCAGCGGCCTGCGTCGAAAGCAGCGTCGTGACCTCGTTACTGACGATGCCCGGCGTATTCGAGGCATTGAAAACCGTCCACTTGCCCTCCGCCAGACGCGAAACACCGCCGCCGAAAACGCCGCACCAGATCACCGACTTTCCGTTTTCAAACGTCTCGGCGATTCCGAACACCGATTTTTCGGCCATTCCCTCGGCATTTTCGACGGGTTCCCAGACGCCGTCGCGCCACCGCAGCAGGCCGCCGCCGCGCGTCCCGAACCAGAGGACGCCATCGGCGGCGCAAAAGATGGAATTACGGCTGATCGTGTTGGTGACGGCGCGGTTTGGCAGCGGGACGGTCGTCCAGCGATGGCCGTTGTAGAACGCCGCGCCGTCGTCCGTCCCGATCCAGAGGTACCCGCGCCGGTCGACGCACAGCGCCTGAATGGAATTTTGAGGCAATCTGTCGCTGTCCGACGTGTAAACCCGAATGGCCGGACGCCCGAGGGCAGCCGGGTCGGACGCCGACGGCGTCTGCGCCCGGACAACGGGGACGAAACATCCCCAGACCAACAGCAGGCTGGCCGTTATCCAACCAACGTTCCGCATTTTCGTTGAATCCCGTGGAGCCGGAAGTAAGGGATCGGGTTTGGGGTTCTGGGTTTTGGGTTTTGGGTTTTGGAAGTTTTTACTGAAAATTGAGGTTTTTGGAGGTTCGGACTTCTGCCGCCGTGTTTTTGAAACACAAAAACCAGAACCCAAAACCGAAGACCCAAAACCCAGAACCCAGAACCTGATACCTGAAACCTTCTCCGAAGCAGTCGGGATTCTACTTCAGCCCACATCTGGTACGCCGGGATTTTTTCGCGCCCGGCGGGAGGTCAAACGTTCTCGCATGGCACGGCGTGTTGTATGCTCGCCCGCGCCGGAACGCCGACC
>JAAFHI010000300.1 GCA_013298335.1 Actinomycetota bacterium | reverse complement strand
CTCGAAGTCGTTTTCGGTCAGCTTGTTGATGAACCGGTCGTCCTGGTCGGTGACGATGACCGGAACGGTGACGAGGGTCACCTGCCCGCCCTTGACCTGGGTGTCCTGCTGGTCAGCCGGTTTGGTGGCCGGCTTGGGCGTGTTTTGCGCGGCGGCCTTGCGCGCGGGGATGAAACCGGCGGCGGCGAACAGTCCGCACAGGATGAGTACGGTCGAAAAACGAATCGTTTTCATAGGCATTCGGGAAAAGGATTCCTTCACACTAAAGGCTGGTCACGTTGCGCGATTTTTCGCGATGTCGGTCGAGGGCGAGTTCAATCAGCCGGTCAAGCAGCGCCGGGAACGGCAGCCCGCTGGCTTCCCACATCTTCGGATACATGCTGATGCTCGTGAAGCCGGGCAGCGTGTTGACTTCGTTAATCAGCAATTCCTTCGTGTCGCGGGTCAGGAAGAAGTCGGCGCGGGCGAGCCCCGAGCCGTCAATGGCCTGAAACGCCCGAACGGCCATCTGTTGCACTTTTTTTATCTGTCCGGCGGTCAGTTTGGCCGGGATGACGGTTTCGGAGTGGCTGGCCGCGCTGTATTTGTCGGCGTAATCGTAGAATTCCGCCCCGGTCACGATTTCCCCCGGCAGGCTCGCCGTCGGTTCGTCGTTGCCGAGCACGCTTACCTCGATTTCGCGGGCGTTCACGCCACGCTCGATGAGGATCTTGCGGTCAAACTTCGCCGCGAGTTCGATAGCCGGTTCAATGTCGGCCTTGGTCTTGACCTTGCTGATACCGACCGACGAACCGAGATTGGCCGGTTTGACGAAGGCCGGAAACCCGATTTCGCGAACGACCGCCGCGATGACCTTTTTCGGATTGCTTTCCCACTGCCGGCGGGTGAACCAGATGAAATCCGTCATCGGCAGGCCGGCTTCGCGGAACAGGTGCTTCATGATGACCTTGTCCATCCCGGCGGCGGACGCCAGCACACCACAGCCGACGTAGGGAATGTTCGCCATTTCAAAAAGGCCCTGGATCGTGCCGTCCTCGCCGTAGGTCCCGTGGAGGACCGGAAAAATCACGTCGATTTTTTCCTCGGCAACCGCGCCGGCGCCATCGGTCCGCAGCAGCGGCGACCGGGTCGGGTCGCCGACCATCGTCAGCCCGACGCTTCCGCCCGAAATCACCTCGCCGGGAAGCAGTTTCTGCGCCTCGCCGGCCTTCAGCCAGTTTCCCTGCTTCGTAATGCCGATTGGAACGACTTCGTATTTGCGTTTGTCCAACGCCTTGAGAATGGATTCAGCCGACCGCAGCGAAACTTCGTGCTCGCCGGAACGTCCGCCGAAAACCACCCCGACCCGTAATTTTTTGGCCACACCCGCCTCCGAAAAAAATGCGTAAACCGTTCCGAACGGAACGATTCCAGAAATGAAAAGAAACCGGAACACTACGTGCAGACCCCCGACTGATGCAAGCCGGGGCGGTTGCGTTGGCGTGGCGCATGGGGTAGTTTCGGGTTCATTCCAGATGACATCACAGGCAACCGACCCCGACTCCACCGGTCGAATCCTCTATTTCCTTCATATTCAACCATGTTACGCCCAAAATTCACGACCCGGTCCTTCGCCACCATCCTTGTTCTTGCGGCTTTTCTCTTCAGTCTGACGCAAACGGGCTGTCGCGAAACCGCCAATAAAATCGACGAAGGCGTCATCATCAACGAAAGAGTCGATGTTCTCAATTCGACCGCGCTCGTGGCCAACCGGATCGGCCAGTTGAAGCGGGGCGATGCCGTCGATATCTATTTTCGGGCCAACGTGAACGGGGTTGACTGGGTCCGGGTCACCAAACCCGGCGGCGAACTGAAAACCGGCTGGGTCGAGGCGCGGCACATCGTCAACCGCAAGGTCCTCGACCAGTGCCTCAAGCTGGCGAAGGAAAACGCCGACATCCCGGCGCAGATCGGCGGCAAACTCCGCAAGGAAACCCGGCTCCGGATGCAGCCCGGTCGCGACTCGGAAGTCGTGACGGTGCTCAAAAGCGGCGTGACCTTCGATATCCTCAAACGGGTACGGCTCGAATACAAACCGCCGACCACGCCGCAGAAGGAAAACGTCAAGGAAGACCCGGATGCCGATGACACCGGCCCGAAATACGATTACTGGTATCTGGCCCGCTTCCCCGAGGAATCCGTCTTCCGGGCGGGCTGGGTCTACGGCGGGTCCATTGAAATCGTCGAACCCGACGAAATCGCCGGGCTGATCGGTTCGGGACGCAAGACCGTCGCCGCCATTCCCTTCGGCGGCACGCTCGACAAGCACGGCAAGATTCAGAAGAACTACTTCATCGTCGACAAGCAGTCGTTCAACAGCGACAACGTCGATTTCGACCGGATCTACGTCGTCCGCTGGGACCCGACCGCCGACAACTACACCTCGGCCTTCTACGAAATGAACCTGCGCGGGATGTACCCGATTCTCTACAAGACCGAATCGGAAACCAACACGCTGTTCACGCTTTCCCTCATGGAAAAGGACGGCAAGCCGTTCAAGGCCGAATATCAGGCTTCCCTGTTGGAAAACACCTGGTCGGTCGCCAAGGTCATCGCCGGACAACCGCAGAACGTTCCCGGTTTCCCGAACAAGAAGCGGAAGTAGTGGTCAGTAGTCAGTGGTCAGTGGTCAGTGGTCAGTGGTCAGTGGTCAGTGGTCAGTGGTCAGTGGTCAGAAAAAAAACTCTCATTACAAAGAATTGATTTTAAAGAACTTAGCCCATAGCCGGAGCGCTTTGGCGAGGCTATGGGGAGGGAACCCAATAGCCCCGAAAACCGGTCAAGAAAAAGGACATTCCGGCGAACGGCGAACGGGAGCCACAAAAAATGACGTGGGAGAAGATGCTTCTCCCACGTCATTTTTTTCCGGAATCCGGTGACTTCGGTTTCCTCGGATGACGCCCGATTCCTCGGACTCCGCTCGAAGACTCGCTTTATCCGAGGCGAACGGTCTTTCGCCAGCCTTCGCCGGCTTACTGACTACTGGCCACTGACTACTGACCGCTGACCACTGGTATTTCTCCGTTTCCCGCTCACGGGTTCCGGCTGGGCCGTCCCGTCGAGGATGGATTTCACCGTTTCGTTTGAAATCACGACCTTCTTGGCGCTGAGTCCGTCGCGGGAAGGCAGTCTGACGGATTGCCCGTTGAGCTTGATGGATACGGCGGACAGCGCGCCGATGGAAACCACCAGTTTGTCCTTCGCCTGGTACTGTTTGACGTCGCCGGTCTTCAAAATGATCGTTTCGGCCTTGGCGTCGTCGGTCTGGATACTGGTCCAGCAACTTGCCGAAGCGTTCAGTTCGAGGGCGATCCCGGTGACGGGCGGCGGGGTGACCGGCGGGGTCGGGGTCACGGGCTTGGGTTCGACCGGTTCGGGGTTGCTCTGACCTGAAACCTTCGCGCCGCCGGACCCGAATTTGAACACCTTCCACCAGTCGGGAAAGGCGTACCAGAAACCGCCGATCACCAGCACGACCACCGCGACCGCGAGGCCGAAGACCAGCGCGTTCCCGCCCACGCGCGACGGGGCCGGCAGTTCGGTGATTTCATTGACCTGGGCCTCGTTGGGAATGAAGTTCCCGCCGACCTGCCGCTCGTACATCTGAATCGCGCGGGCTTCGTCGTAGCCGACGGCCTTCGCCAGCCGCTTGATGAACGACCGGTTGTAGATTTCTCCGGGGAGTTCCTTGTAGTCGTCCCGTTCGATGGATTGAAGAAAGCGAATGCTGATGTGCGTGATTTGGGAAATCTCTTCGAGTGAGATTTTTTTCGCCTCGCGCAATTGTTTGAGTTCTTGGCCCAGGCTCGCCACAGGGTCCGTCTCCAGATTTCGTTGGTTCGGAAGTTTCGGTCGGAAGAAAAGTACGCGATGAATGCGCCTTTGATGAATTGGCGATGTTATTGTCCCGGTTCACCAGTGTCAATTTTCCAACTGGCGGTTCGAGGTTTTTCCCGGTAAACACCCAGAAAATCGGCTCCGCCGGTGTTTTCCCATCTGAAAAAGCCGTTTTGAAGGCTGCAACCGGATTTGAACGACATACCAATGACCACACTCATACTCGCTTCCGCTTCCCCGCGCCGCATCGAAATCCTGAAAACCGCCGGATTCCAGTTCGAGGTCATCCCCTCCGACGTGGACGAATCCCTCCGTCCGGGTGAATCCCCCGAAGACTACGTCCTGCGTCTGGCGCGTGAAAAAGCCGCCGCCATCGAGGTTGTCGGCCATTCGCTCGTCATCGGCGCGGACACAACGGTCGTCGCCGACGGGGAAATTCTGGCCAAACCCGAAGACGCCGACGACGCCGGGCGCATGCTCCGGCTGCTTTCGGGGCGGGTCCACGACGTCCTGACCGGTGTGGCGGTCCGGCGCTCCGCCGACGGCGAAATCCGCACCGCCTGCGAAGTGACGAAGGTCTGGTTCGAGAAACTCGACGAGAAATGGATTGCGAATTACATCGCCTCCGGCGAGCCGTTCGGTAAAGCCGGGGCCTACGGCATTCAGGGCATCGCCGGGACGAAAATCTCGCGCATCGACGGCAACTACCTCAACGTCGTGGGGTTGCCGGCCACCACGGTCCAGCGGCTGATTGACGAATTACTTGCCTGAAACCGGTGCGAGCGGGTTTTCGGGGAAGGCGTGTCGCGGATAGCGCCGACTGAGCTGCGGGCGCAGTTCCCGGTAGACCCGCTCCCAGAATCCCTTCAGATCGGTCGTGACCTGCACCGGACGGTTGTTCGGGGCCAGCAGGTGCAGAACCAGTTGCGCCCGCCCCTCGGCGATGCGCGGCGTTTCAGTCATGCCGAAAAAATCCTGCAACCGCGACGCCACGAAGGGCGGCTGATCCGCTTCGTAGGCGATTCTGGCCCGGCGGCGATTCCCGAGCGTCAGAAATTCCGGAGCGGCGCGGTCGAGCAGCCGACGATGTTCATTTGAAAGTCCGGCCAGAAGTTCCGATTCCAGCCCGCCGCGCAAAGCCGCTTTGACTTCGCCGACCCGGACGCTGCCCCGACACAGCCGACCCATGGCTTCGAGAATGCGCTCCTCGGTCATTTCCGGAATCCCCGCCTCGGGAAAATGCCGCGCCAGAAAGCCGATCCGGTTCAAAAGGCGGGTAACCGAATCGCCGTCGGCAAAGGAACGCCAGCCGCGCCGCCCGATTTCCGCCGCCAGCACCTCGCCCGCGCGTTCGAAGTCGAGTTCCTGAACCTGCTTTTCCTCGAACAGGATGCCGTTGAACGACCAGCCGCGCCGCCGGATGACTCTTTCCGTTGTTGTATTCCATTCATGGATGTCGAATTCCTCGATGTCGTCGAAAAAGAGTTCCAGAACCCAGTCCGGCTCGACGCGGCTGGCCAGCCGGACCACCGCCTGCGCCGTCCCACGCAGTTCGGCGTCAACCGCGCAGATGGG
>JAAFHI010000714.1 GCA_013298335.1 Actinomycetota bacterium | reverse complement strand
GACGCCGCCGCCCGGCGTCGGCAAGCCGACGGTCGAGGCCAGCGCAATCCGGCCACTGGCCCCGCCCGACGCGACCACGGTGGAAAACAGGCCCGCGCATTCCCCTGAAGTCGGGGCGACGACGGTTCCGTCCCACCCGGCGGTGCCGCGTCCGACGCCGCCACCGGTCGGCGCCGTCACCGTGGCTTCCCCGGCTGTCCCGCCGCGTCCGCCTCAGAACGACGCGGGCAAACCCACGGTCGAGGCCGGCGCGGTGCGTCCGCTGCCGCCCCCCCCGCCCCCGACGTCGGTTTCTCCCGGCGCGCCGACGGTCGCCATGTCGGCGGTCCCGCCGCCGCCCTCCCGCACCTTGCGGTGCGTGGTCTGCGGGGCGCCGAGCGTTCCGATCTCCGGACGCTGCACGAATTGCGCCGCCGTCCAGTCGCTGCGCGAAATCGACGCGGCGCTCAACAATTCCGCCGCCGCCGTGCCGATCATCCAGCAGGCGCTGACCCGTTTCGAGCGGCTGCCGGATTCGGAATTCGACGCCGACCTGCACTACGGCGCGGCCATGGCCTACCTCAACCTCAAGCGGCCCGGCGAAGCCCTCGCGCATCTGCGGGCGGCGGCGCGGCTGCGTCCCCAGGACCCCGAACTGGCCGCCGGGATTGAACTGGTCCGGCTGCGGGTGCAGTCCCTGACGGCCACCGCCCCACCGCCACCCCCGCCGGTCGCGCCGCCGGTGACCGACCGGTCGTCGAGTCCGCCGTCGTCGGGCGCGCCCAGTGCGGGTCCCAAGGTCATTCTGGCCGTGGACGACAGCCTGACGGTTCGCAAGATTGTTGCAATGACTTTGGAAAAAAATGGCTACAAGGTCATTACCGCCGCCGACGGATACGAAGCGCTGTCGAAACTCAAGGAGTCGCTGCCCGACCTGATTCTGCTCGACATCACCATGCCTGGTCTCGACGGGTACCAGGTCTGCAAACAGATTCGGGCGAACAAGGAAATGCGGCACATTCCCATCGTCATGCTTTCGGGCAAGGACGGCTTTTTCGACAAGGTTCAGGGCCGACTGGCCGGCGCGGTCCAGTATATGACCAAGCCGTTCGAACCGGACGCGCTACTCCAGAACGTAAAGAAACATCTGAAGGAAAAATGACGTGACCAGCCCCGCCGGCGATCTCCGCGACCTCGATCTCGCCAGCCTGATTCAGATCATCTGCCTTTCGGGGCAGACGGCGGCCATCGAACTCGAACGCCGCGGGGAAGAGGGAATCCTCTATTTCGAAGGTGGAAACGTGGTTCACGCGACGCTGGCGCCCCTTTTCGGGGAAGCGGCGCTGCTGCGGCTCCTGAACTGGGGAGACGGCACGTTTCGAACCCGCCGCAACGCCGCAACGCCGACCCGCTCGATGGCGGTATCGTGGCAGTTTCTGTCGCAGGAAGGTTTTCGCATCGCCGCCGAACGGGCCTCGGACCTGAGAAACGAAGTCGGTTCGCCGGTTGAACCGGAAGCGGTCGGCGGCAACGACGACGCCCTTGAATTCGAGTTCCTCGGCCTGCTGTCCGACTGCGAGAACATCATGGCCCGGCTGGCCGACAAGCGGCTGGCGAAACGCCCGGTTCTGGCGCTCGAAGCGCTGGCCGAGATCGTCAACCGGGTGCTCAAGTACAGCCAGACCCAGACGAGCGTCGATCTCAGCGCCATTTCCCTTTCCGGCACGCTGGAGCAGGCGCTGTCGCACTACCCGCGGGCCTTCGGCCTCACGATCCAGCGCAGCCTGTTGTCCGTGGAGGCGGCGGTCGAGCGCATCGAGGGACGGCTGACCGGGGCGCTCGACCGGAGCGTCGTCTTTCAACAGACCAGCTATGCCGTGATCGAGATCATCGGCATTCTGTTTCAACAGTTTGCCTTCGGCTTTCGAAGCGCCGCCGCCCGCGATCAGTGGCGCGAGACGTACAGTGTTTTTCTGCTCGACCTGACCCGCGGGATTGACCGGCTCGGCGTTTGATGCCAAAGAGCCCACATCAACATCTCGTACTTTTCCCAAGGAGACGAACGTTCAAATGGCGAAAACCATTCTCATCATTGACGACAGTCCGACCGAAATGCGCCTCATGTCGGGTGCCCTGCAAAACAAGGGATACCGCCTCGTGACCGCGACCGACGGCGAGAGCGGATTCGACGCCGCCGTCAAGGAACAGCCGGACCTGATTCTGCTGGACGTCGTGCTGCCCAAGAAGAACGGGTTTCAGGTCTGCCGCCAGCTCAAGACCACGCCCGAAACGAAAGACATCAAGGTGATTCTCGTCACCAGCAAGAACCAGGAAGCCGACCGGTTCTGGGGATTGAAGCAGGGCGCGGACGAGTATCTGACGAAGCCGTTTTCGGAAGACGACCTGATCAAGAGCGTCGTCCGCAACATCTGAATCTGGTCGGACCACGCGGGAAATGACGGATGAAGCCGTTCCGGCGGGGGGGTTGCTCCCGTCCGGGACGACCATTGGCCCAGCGGCCAGACCCCACCGCGAACCACGGAAAGTCGATCGTGCCTATGTCGGCGAACGATAAGGACCTGGAACAACCCATCGAGGATCGGCCCGAGGCCGTGCCCGACGCGCCCGAGTGGGACCCGCTCGCCGCCTTCGGCGAATTTCCGCTGGGCGAAGAAACCGCCGACCCCGTTCCGGTCGAGTCGAACGAAGCCGCCCCGGAAGCGATGGACGTGGCGGAAGCACCGGCGTTCGAGATGCCGCCGCCCGATTTCTCGCTCGAATTCGACGCCGCGCCCGACGAGCCTGTCGCGGACGAGTCTCCGGAATCGCCGGAAATCACGGCTGACGCCATCAACGCCAGTGACGCCATGCCCGAACTTCCGGTCGAACTGCCCGAATGGGACCCGTCCGCCGATTTCACGGCGTCGTCCTTCGCCGCGACCGTCGCGGAAGACGTCGGCGAAGCGGAAAACGTGGTTGAACCGTCGCCCGTCTTCGCGGCGTCCACGCCCGCGAGCGAACTCATGGACGACATTCCGGAACCGGTGTTCGAGTCGTTTGAGTCGTTCGAATCCGAGGAGCCCCGGTCGGC
>JAAFHI010001020.1 GCA_013298335.1 Actinomycetota bacterium | reverse complement strand
CCTCCTGGCGGTCGGCGTCCCAGTAGACTTTCTTCCCGGTGCGGTACGACAGGTTCGCCAGGTGCGCCGCCGTAATCACCCGATGGCCCAACTCGATGGGGCTGTTCGGTTCGCGGCGGCTCACCACGCAATCGAGCCAGTTCTTGACGTGCTGCGGGGTTTCGTTCGCCGCCGGCCAGCGGTCCACGACTTTGGTTTCGGGCGTAATCTTGTCGATGGTGTCGTACAGTTTGACTTCTTTGTCCGCGTCGGCGAGAATCGTCATTTTGGTCCCGTAGAACCCCATGCCGACGCCATCGGCCCCGTTGACGAACTCGACGGCGAACGTGGCCGCGAACTTGCCGTAATCCCAGACGCCGTGGATCACGTCCGGGGTTTCCCAATGCTTGAAGCGGTAGACGCCGCCGTTCGCAACCACGCTCTTCGGTGCGTCCACCCCGCCGAGCCACTGCACGATGTCCAGTTGGTGGGCACCGATGTCGGTCATCAACCCGCCGGCGTAATCCCAATACCACCGCCAGGACCAGTAGCGCTTCGGGTCGAACGCCCGCTTCGGGGCTTTGCCCAAAAACTGGTTCCAGTCGATCTCCTTGGCGACTTCCTTAGTAAACCACTCCGGCGGGGCGAACGGGTCTTTCTTCACCCAGTTGCGGCAATCCCACACCTTCGCCCAGACCAAATCGCCAAAATCGCTGCTTTCGATCACCTCGCGGCACCGCTTCCACGAGACGCCGCTATGCCGTTGATTGCCGACCTGAACGATGCGCTTCGTGCGGCGCACCGCCTCGACCATTTCTTTCCCTTCGTCCAGCGATTTCGTCAGCGGCTTCTCGATGTAGCAATCCTTGTCCGCTTCCAGCACGGCCAGCAGGTGTTCGCGGTGGTGGTGGTCCGGCGTGGCGACAATCACGGCGTCCAAGCCGCTGTGATCCAACAGCTTGCGATAATCGCCGTAGAAGGCCGGCTTTTCCGCTTGCTGCCCGCTCTTGGCCACCATCTCGGCGATGGCGGTCAGGCGGAACGGGGCGACATCGCACAGGGCCACCGCGTTGTGCCCGAGCTTGACGCACTCGCGCAGCAGGGTTGTGCCCCGGTTCCCGCAACCGATCAACCCGAGGTTCAGCTTTTCCGAGGCAGCCGTGGCCCGCAGCGCGGGAGCGGTCAGCATGGCAGCCCCGGCGGAGAGCAAAAAGTGTCGGCGAGACGAGGCAGGGAACATGCGTAGCACCTGGTGGGAGAGTTCGCCCTTCGAGCGTACCCCGCGAACGGTTCCGGCTCAAGAGTCTACCGGCGAATCTTCGCTGGCGCGCGGGGTTACCGCCGGCGTTCCAGCGCCCGAACCGCAGCTTTCGCCACTTCCGCCGCGATGGGCGTGCGCTTGTACCGGACCAGTTCCTCGGCCGCGGAGACGCTCTCCGATTCGTCCGCCCGATACGCATCTGAGGCGACCAGTACGAACTTCCCGGCATACGTCCGCCGCAACCGGGCGAGATGCTGCTCCAGGTCGAGCTTGCGCCAGTAGCCGAGAAACTCGACGAACACGGTTTCGCCGCTGAGATTCTCCCGCAACGTGAAGTCCGGAACCCACGTTCCCCCTTCGAGCGGCAGCGGGTGCGGGTCGTCCTGAATCGTCCAATCGCCGACATTGGCCGCGAAGTTCTGCCGGAAGATGTCGAGTTCCTTCGGCTGGTAGACGCCCCAATCCGGGGTATGGGTTCGCAGCCCGTCCGTGGCCGAAAGTGCGAAGGTTTTCGGCTTCTTTTCCACCCCCCAATGCACCGTCGCCGTCAGATCGAACGCCTTGCAGTGCAGCAGCGATGGCAGAAACGATGCGAGTTGCAGGCCGTACTTCTGCGTGGCTGTGAACAGACTGAGCGGGCCGTCCAGCCGCAGCGTATACCCTCGGCCATCGGTCGAAGAAACCGCACAGATCAACCGATGAAACTTGATCGCCCGGAACAGTTGCCGAAACCGGGCCGGTGTTTCGCCCCACACGCGCACTTCCAGGGCCACCGCGCGCAGCACGATTGCCTGGGCGAGCGCCACGTTGTACCGGTGCAGCAACTGGTCCGGGGTGAGCGGCGGGAATTGCAGTACGCGCTGTTGGTCTTTGAGATCGGCAAAGAGGGCCGCTTCGACCTGTTCGGGAGTCGTCTGCAAATCGCGG
>JAAFHI010000971.1 GCA_013298335.1 Actinomycetota bacterium | reverse complement strand
GGAGGGAACGTCACCGATTATTGGAAATCCGCCAGGCGTGGTAGGCCAGTACGCCGAGGGCGGCGACGAGGAAGAGCCAGCCGATGGGCGTGTATTCGCGTTCGAGCGCGACGGATTTGGCCCAGTTTCCCCAGCGTCCGCCGTTGGCGGTTGAAAGGTCGGATTCGTCCTTGGCCAGCGCGTTGACCGCGACGCGGTAGGTCTCCGGTCCGGCGCGAAGTTCATACACACCGATTTTGTCGGCGTTGACGGTGGCCCGTCCGCCCGGTCCGGCGAGTTTGCGCGTTTGGCCTTCCGGGGATTTCACTTCAATTTCGGAAACATTCGGCGGCAGGTTGACCGCGATTTCCATCCCGAGTCGGGCGTTGATCGGACGCGCCCCCGGTGCGGTCCCGCCGCGCCATGCGACGAGATTGGCGAGCAGAATCGGGAAGTTCGGGGTGTTTTGAAGGGTTGAAAGGTCGGGTTTGAAGCGGAAGGTGACGAGGTGGCGTCCGTCGGGGCGTTCGAGGTCGGTCACGAGCGGGGTATTGCCCGCGAGGACGATGGGCGTTCCAGACTCCGGCGTACTGCCCGCGCCCCAGACCGTGCCGGTAAGCGCAAGTCCTTCCGTGAGCGGGTGCGTCCGGTTGAGGACGAACGGCCCGACGTAGCTCGATCCGGCGGCTTCGTTGCGGACGATCATCGTCCAGCCGGTCGGCGATTCGGCGGCGGGGTTGTCGGTGATGACGAGTTCGGGGGCGGCGGCGTCCAGCCGGACGTTTTCGGTCGCCACCAGCGCCTTTTCAAACAGGACGCGGGTCGGTTCGTTTCCAATCGAAAGTGCAACCCGTACCGGGCGGGCGTCGAGCGGGAGGAGCGTGACCGAATCGTCGAGCGCGAGCGCGTCGGGCGACAATATAGCCAACAGCGTTTCCTTGCTCGGCACGGCGTAGGTCAGCCGCCGGACTTCCTTCGGTTCGAGGCGCAGCGATTGCCCCGCGCCGCCGCCGGCCACGAGCCTGGGTGCGCCGCCGCCGACCACGAGCGTGGTCGTGCCCGCTTCCGCCGACAGATTCGCGATTTCCAGTAAAACCCGGTCCTTGCCGTCGATGCCGTTGCTCCGGGCGGCGGTCACGAAGGCGAAATTGGGATGCGGCACGCCGTAGGCCCGCCATTCCAGCGCCGACGCCTCGAATTCCTTCGCCATTTCCGCCGGCGGCGCGTGGTCGGTCACGACCAGGACGCGGCATTTGTTGGCTTCGAGCGCGAAGGCGAACGACACCGCCTCGGCCAGATTCGCCGTCGCCGCGCCGCACTTCCACGCGGCTTTCCAGTTTTCGAGATCGGTCGTAACCGGCGTGGCCCCGGCGAGTACGAACCTGACCGTCCGGAATCCGCCCTTCTCGATTTCCGCTTCCACGACGGCAAGCGCCTTCGACTGCGCGGTGGGCGAGCCGGCGAGCATCGAGAACGAATCGTCGAGCACGATGACCAACGGCAGGCGGGTGCTGCTGGTCGGTACTGTCGGCTGGGCGAAGGCGCAGCAGAGCAGAATCACCGCCAGCGCCTCAATGAAGAAGGAAAGGGGAAAGGGCGACCGTTTGACCTGGCGTCCGCCGCCGCGATCCTCGCGCTCGTTCATCCAGAGCATCAGGCTCGACACGACGAGCGGCTTCGACCGGCTGCGCAGCCAGTAGATGCCGGCCAGCGCCGGAATGGCGAGCAATCCGAAAAAGGCGAACGGGGCGGAAAAAATCGGGAGCATGCGCGACCTTATGAACTCGGTTGGGCCGGAAGCCCGAGGATGTTTTGTTCAACGATAAAGCGGATGTCGGCGGGGATTTTTTCAATGGAGTCGGCGTTCCGGGCTAGGTACCTCAAAAGGGCGTCTTTATTGGCCAAATCGTTTTTGAACTTTCGCCAGATTTGAAAAAGGAGATGCTTCCCGTTCGTGAAACGGTGAGCGGAATTCAAATCAGCTAGGAGTGAATCCAGCCGTTGTTCCTTTTCCTCGATTCGCCGCCGAACCTCGGTTTTGTCAATGTCGCTGAGTCGATTGACCGCCTGTAGAAGAACTTCCTCACGGTTGGAAAATTCGTGACCGTCGGTGAAGTGTCGAGGGGATAGATTTTCGTTTTGCGCCGCCTCCGAGAAAACCCAATTTGCGGCCATGATCGTTTTGAGGGATTGGCAGATTTGCAGCATTGCGACTTCCATTTCTGTCGCATCATTGATGGCAAACCTTTGGCCGCACGCGGTTTCCAGTTCCTTGAAAACCCATTGAGGGTCCAATA
>JAAFHI010000516.1 GCA_013298335.1 Actinomycetota bacterium | reverse complement strand
AATGTGATGTGTAAAGTTGGAGTTGTTCGTCCTGAAGATGTTTCGCGATGAGTCCGAGCGTGGCGGGATTCCCCTTCAGCGCGGCGCGGTCGTGTTCATCCAGGCTTTCATAGACCTGCGCGATGTTTCCTCCTTCGATCACGGCCTTGTTGAAATCAGCGATTCGAATCGAGTTGATCGGGTTTGGCGTGTTCGGCCCCCGAATCGCCTTGATCTTTTCCTGGAATCCATCCTCATTCTCCTCCCAGGCGTTGCCGAGATAGTCGTACCCGCCGGATGACCTCATGTGTTTGAAAATGGCCTGGGTGCGCTCTTCCCAATCGCCGAACTTGTCCGTAACTGTTTTGCCGGCTTCCTTGCCGACGAGGAATTGCTCCGGATGACCTTTTTCATGACCGAGTAGGTAAGCATTGATCTCGCTTTGAAAGCGTCCGAGCGGCGTCATTCCATGAAGGTCCGACGAATGCTGGACTTCATGAACGATGGTGCGGCGCAGTTCCTCGTTCGACATCTGGCTCGCGCCGTGGATGACGACGCTGCCGTCGGGCGTGCTGCCGCCGAGGGTGTTGTGGGTCGCAAAAAAAACGTTTTCGTTATTGGTGTCGGAGTAATCGGTGGCGTCGCTGAAGACATCCCCGAACCCGGTTGTCCATTTCGGGAACCATGATTCGGTACGTGTCGAGTTGAGATTCAACGGACGGGTTTCAGAATCGTGCGTTCTGGTCAGGGCGTAGACTTTTGACCGGCCGGAAAGAATCCACTGGCAGGCATTCCGAAAGGGCGAGCCGGCAGCGGCGTTTTGCGCTCCGTTTTCGATGAATTCGCGGAGCCGCTTTCGATCCAGTTCCTGCTGTTCGACCGCTTTCTGGTGCCCGGTAACCTGATGAAGCTTGACGTCTTCGCCGATTGCCCCCCGCACTTCTTCCGGCGTCCGTTCCGGATTGGCAAGAAACTCGGTTCGTTCCTCGATAAAGTTCTTCTTTTCGGCAATGAACCCGTTCGATTTCTCTTCAATGGAACCTTCGAGGTCATGGAAGGATGTCTTCCCGGAAAAGATTTCCGCCAGGAGCCAGGTCTTGAACTGTTTGATGACGCCCTCCGCGTTGGGATTGCCGCTCTCCCGGATGGCGGTGACGGTTCCCTTCATTTTCGGGAGCAGTTTTTGCAGTCGTCGGTATGGATCGGAAGAAACGAGGACTTTTTTGTTCAGTTCGATCAGGGGCCTGAGATTGGCGTTCGGGATTTCGGCGAAGAAGGGCTCCAGGTCCGTGGCCAGGGTGACGAGCGAGGGTTGGTCCAATTCTCCGGAGAACCCGGCTTTGACGCCTTCGACCAAGTCCTCGTCTTCAAGGGCCGAGTCGCCGTAGTCCTCAATGTCGATAAGCGCCAACTGGTTTTCCTGATTATTTTCGGCCTCCTGATTCAGCCCGGCCGCCGTGAGTTCTCCGGTCGCCAGTTTGACGAGGAGGCGGGCCTTCGAAACCAGAATCTTTTGCGTCGTTTCCTCGCCGCGGATGTCATTGTCTTTAAGGGGTGATTCCTGGTCGATGTACCGTTCGGAGGCATCCACCGCCCGGCCCGCGGCTTCGAGTTCCGGATTGCCCAATGATTCGATGTAAAGACGGACCCGCTCGGCCAGCCCGGCGCTGAAAAGCGAGTCGTCCTCGGCTTCCCTGATGAGATCGAGGAGCGGTTGCCGGTTCTGTACCTGTGAAAGATCAACCTTCTGGACGACGTTGCCGGGCGAGGCCTTCTTCTGAATGAGTGATTGGTACTTATGCTGGGCGAGATCGCCGATGTCGAACGCGTCATGTTCCTCGTCGAATTCCCGGTACTGCTGGAACAGGGATTCGTAAGGTTTCTTCAGTTCCAGAAGCTGGAGATTCACCTCTTTGAATTTTTCCATGTAGGTTGAATATTGGAACTTAAATCGTTCCTCCTGTGACTGCCAGGGATCCAGCTTGAATTCCTCCTGGTAGGCCTGAAGCTTCAGCCCGGCTTCCTTCATGTCGTCTTGTTGAAAACGCCCCTGATCGAGCCAGTCCGATTTGGTAATTTCGGCGGTTTGAGGGGTGACGGGGGAATCTTCAATGCCGAGTTCGGCTTCAAGGAGGTCATCAACCTCGAAGGTGGGCCCGACTTCCATTGTTTGCTCGAATTTGGCGTTTTTCGCTGCCCATCCGGTTTTTTCCTGAGTGATTGATCGCCAAAGGGCAAGATTCCTTTTGGCCCGGTCGTAAGTGGCTTCAAGGGCTTTAAAGTCTTCGAGTTTATTCCCCAGGCTCTCTTGCTCCTGCTCGGCAACGATAAAGCCGGACCTTGCCTGCTCCCGCTGGTAATTCAGTTCGCCGATTCTTCTTTCTGTGAGAAACAGATCTTTCTTTGTTTCCCGGTTCCGAACCGATTTGGGGCCGGTGAAACTCTCTTCCCATTCCAGACCTTCCTGAACGTCCTGAATAGCTACTGCACTGCGTTCGAGCGGGTGTTCTTCGGCGAATTGCAGAACCCGTTCGACCTGAATCCCGGTTCTCTGCCCGATGGCCTGAGCGTTGAGACCGTCTCCAGCGAGGAGGGTGGCGACCCGGTACCACTGCTGGGCATGCCGGGCTTCGTGATAGGCCGTGTTCATCACTTTCCCGAGACTGAGTTCCGAATAGGCGGGATGTTTGGGGTCGAAAATCAATTCGTTAAACGAAATTTTCCAGGTTTCATGGTCGAAAATGGCATTGGTGTCCGGCGCGAACTTTTGAAAATCGTAAGTGGCGAGCGGGGTTCCCGTTTTCGTCAGTGCATCGTTGACGTACTCGACCAGAATGCGGACCTTTTGTTCGGGTTCGAAATCGGCCCATTTGATCGGGTCGATTCCGGCCACATCCTTGGCGTACTTGGTGAGAATTTTGTCTTCGGCCAGTCCCGTGCCCGTATCCCCGTGGACAAGTTCCTTATATTTTTCGAGCTTTTGTTCCTCTTTCATTCCCCCGTAATCGTAAAACCCCTGCTCCCCGAGCAAATCCTGGAGAACTTCATCTTCCCGACCATGCGTGGCTTTCCGGTATGCCTCGATGAGCTGGGTTTTGCTCATGGCCACGGCGGCGTCGTAGTTCACGCCGACCCTGAAGACAAGATAGCGGATCATTTCGTCGGTCCGGTCGGTCGGCAGCTCCACCCGCTGAACCACTGCCTCACGCTGCACGGTGGACCGGCCCGACAGCGCGCGGGCCAGCTTCATCTGCCCGATTACGCGCGGGCTTTGGTTGAGCGTGTCGTGAAACCGGTTTTGTTCGCCTCCGTGACCGGAAATCCGGGAAGACCCGCCGGTCCCCCGGCTTCCCGGGGTCGAATGCGGATGCTTCGTTTCGGTTTCCGGTTTTTGCGCGTATGTGTTCATGTCGCCAGCCTTGTCTTGGGGAGGGATTCCAACCGGTATCGCGCCTTAATGGTCTTGAGCGGGTGAAATGTCGAACCCATGGGTTCGTTGTAATTCTTCCCGATGGCTCCCATAGGTGTATTTCAAAAGGTTGAGTAAGGCCTGTACTTCACTCGCCTTCGATTGTTCCTGAGCGGGAATGGCGGAGGGGTTTGCTTTTTTTCGACGACGAAAGTCGCCAAGCCAGAGCATCAGGTTCTGTTCCGTGAGCCGGGAGACATCCTTGTTCACACTGAGGGCAAGAATTTGTTGCTGACGCTCGGCAATTGCACCGTCGCGGCGAGCGTTCCAGTCGGCCAGATAATCCCCCGCCAGATCTTGCGCGGAGGCCTGGTTGCCCGTGGCATGGGCGTTCTCGAGCATGGCTTTGTGGGTCAACAGCAGGTTGTCGTTTTCGCCGAGGACGAACCGTTCGTGCTGGGCGCTTTCGCTCCCCCGGCCGGCGACGAATTCCAGGGCTTTGGCGGTGCGGCGGTCGGGGTTCTTTCG
>JAAFHI010000227.1 GCA_013298335.1 Actinomycetota bacterium | reverse complement strand
TGGGATTGGGCTATCCGGGCGGGCCGGTGGTGGACCGGCTGGCGCTGACGGGCGAGGCGAAAAACGCGAAGCTCGTGTACCGCCCGCCACAGATTCCCGATGCACCCTACGATTTTTCATTCAGCGGACTGAAGACGGCGACGCAGCGGTTCATTCGCGAAAACGAGGTAACGCCGGTTACGGACCTTGAAAACGTGCCGGAGAACATCCGCGATGTCTGCGCCAGCTTTCAGCGCGCGGTGGTGCAAACACTCATCGGCACGCTCGAACGCGCCATCGAGACGTACCAGCCGATGATGGTGCTGACCGGCGGCGGCGTGGTGTGCAACTCGGCGCTGCGGACCGCGTTGCGCGAGGTCGGAGACCGGATGGGCGTCGAGGTCCGGATTCCGAGTCCGAAATACACGACCGACAATGCCGCCATGATCGCCGCCGCCGGATATGCCCGGCTGATGCGCGGCGAGCGCGCCGACTGGCGACTCTCGGCGAATCCAGTGATGAAACTGCACACGACCGACACCCTCCGTTCGAATCGCTTCAAAATGTGATGCAGGGAAAAGTAACGATTCAAACTTGGCGGCCCGCCCGTTTCAATGGTAGTAGGCATTTTCCCGAAGAAGGGGCGCTGGTATCCGGATTCGTCCGGCCACGCTCCGCTCCCGATTTCCCGAAAGCGACCGTTTTTTTGTAATGAACACCCCTGAATCTCTGGCCGAGGGCGTGCTGAAGGGCAATATCCGGGCGCTTGCCCGCTCCATCAGCGCCGTCGAGAACGCCTCTTCCATCGCTCTTCCGCTGATGAAACTCATTTTTCCCCACACGGGCCGCGCTAAGGTCATCGGCCTGACCGGTTCGCCGGGCGCGGGAAAAAGCTCGCTGACCGACAAACTTGCGCAGGTCTACCGGACGCGCGGCCACCGGGTCGGGATTATCGCCGTCGATCCGTCGAGTCCGTTTTCGGGCGGGGCGATTCTCGGCGACCGCATCCGCATGCAGAACCTCGCCACCGATCCCGGCATCTTCATTCGCAGCATGGCGACGCGGGGCAACCTCGGTGGACTGGCGCGGGCGACGGCGGATGCCGTGCTGCTGTTCGACGCCGCGGGGTATGAAACCATCATCGTCGAGACGGTCGGCGTCGGTCAGGATGAAGTGGATATCGTGAAAACCGCCGACGTGACGATTGTCGTGCTCGTGCCGGGAATGGGCGACGACGTGCAGTCCATCAAGGCGGGCATCATGGAAATCGGCGACGTCTTCGTCATCAACAAGGCCGACCGCGACGGGGCCGACCGGACGCAGATGGAACTCGAATCGCTGCTGAGTCTCGCCATGCGCCACGATTTCTGGCAGTCGCCCATCGTCCGGACCGTCGCGACCCGGAATGAGGGACTCGACGAACTGGTCGAGGCCATCGAGCAATACGCCGAGTTCACCGCAACCAATCCGACCGTCCGGCACAGCCGTCAGGAACGGGTCGCCGACCAGAAACTGCTCGAACTCGTCCGCGACCGGGCGCTGGCCCACATCCGGAACACGATCGTCGATGAGGGTGAATGGCAGGAGTGGACGAAGCGCATCGCCGCCCGCGAACAGGATCCCTATTCCGTGGCTGAGACCATTCTGAAGCGGATTTTCGGCTGAAAGACCTTGAAAAGAACCGTGACCGACTTGACGAATTGCCCGCCGAACCCGAAAGTATGCGTTTTCGCGTTCATCGTCGGGTAAAGGGAACTGTATGAAAATCGATCATCTGGGAATCGCCGTCGAATCCATCGAGGAGGCGCTCGCTTTTTACCGCGACGCGCTCGGCCTGACACTGAAGCATACGGAGACGGTCGCCGATCAGGGCGTCAACGTCGCCATGCTGCCCATCGGCGAAAGCCGGGTCGAATTGCTCGAGCCGACCGGCCCGGACACGCCCGTCGGCAAGTTCATCGCCAAGCGTGGCCCCGGCATTCATCACATCTGTATCGCCGTCGATGACATTCACGCCAAGCTGGCCGAGTTGAAAGCGGCGGGCGTGCAGTTGATTGACGAAACGCCGCGCCCCGGCGCGGAAGGCTGCCTCGTCGCCTTCGTCCATCCCAAAGGCAGCAAGGGCGTGCTGATCGAGTTGTCGCAGAAAGCCGGGCATGGGGAATAGAACATAGGGTATGGCGGATGTTTCCTGAACGTCACGCGCCATTTCCCCTCACTCATCCCCCGTCCCCCATTCATTTTCGAAGGAAGGGTTCGTTTTGAAAAAATCATTCATCATTTTCGCCGTCGTGTGCCTGATTGGCATCGCCGTCATCATTGGGCAACGGAAGTACAGCGCCGCTTCGCCGGCCAACTACACCAAGGAAGACATTTCGAAAGTTCTTTCGGACATGCTTCCGCCCCAGCAACTGGCGCAACTCAAGGCGGACCCGAAACAGCGTGAGGAATTCCGCAAGAACATCGTCCGGCTGCTCGCGATTTATGCCGATGCCGAACAGCGCGGTCTCCTTCAGCAGCCCGAAACCCGCAAGGACCTCGACGTGGTCTATTTGCAGGTGATTGCCGAGTATTGGAAAAAGAGCGACGAGGGCAAGAAGAACCCGATCAAGAAGGAAGACGTCGACAAGTTCTACAAGGAAAAGCCGACGGCCTTCGATGATTTCCTCGCGGGACAGCCGAAAATGAAGCAGAACCCGAACCTTGACGGCATCAAGCAGCAGTACGGCGAATTCGCCGTCGCCAAGCAGCGCGCCGAGGCCGCCGGTGTTCCGGGCCGCCGCGATTTCCAGTTGCAGTGGAAACTGCTTCAGGCCAATCAGGTCGCCAACAACCTGGTTCAGCAGTTGCAGTCGTCGCTGAATGCCACCGATCCGGAACTTCAGGCGTTCTACGATTCGCACAAATCGGAATTCGATGAAATGAAGGCCAGCCACATCCTGATTTCGACCATGCCGAAGCAGCCGCAACCCGGCCCGGACGGAAAGGCCCCGACCGAAATGCCGAAGCCGCTGACCAAGGAAGAAGCCAAAAAGAAGGCCGAGGAAATCCTCGCCAAGCTCAAGGCGGGTGGTGACTTTGCCAAGCTGGCGGCTGAAAATTCGGACGATGGTTCGAAGACGCAGGGCGGCGATCTCGGATACTTCCGGATGGGCCAGATGGTGAAACCGTTTGAAGACGCCGCCAAATCGCTCAAGCCGGGTGAAGTCACCAAGGAAGTGGTGGAGACGCAGTTCGGTTACCACATCATCAAACTGACCGATCGCCGGATTGCGCCGCTCGACGACACTCTCAAGGCCGACATCCGCGAACGCCTGAAGCGTGACAAGCTCGAAGCCAAGCTCGATGAGATGGCCAAGAAGTACAACATTCAGGTTCCTACCGATTTCGATATTCCCGAACCGAAGATGGCCCAGATGCCTCCGGGAATGCCGAACCCGCACTAATGACGGCAGGAAGTGGCCAAATAGCAGTGGCCAGTCGCCAGCAGCCAGTCGTCAGTCATGAAGCGGTCAGTCGGCGTTATTTGAAACGATATGCGTGGGGATGAAGTGAGTTTTTCTTCACCCCCACTGAACTGACCACTGACGACTGGCCTCTGGCCACTGGATTTCCCGCCGTGAATCACTCTGCCCATTTCTCCGACGCCGCTGACGCACTCGAATTTACCGCCGTGCGTGAGCGGCTTGCCCGTGAAGCCCAATCCGTCCTCGGACGAGAGCGGGCGCTCGCGCTCGAACCTGCCGCCGACCGCGACACCGTCGCCCGGCGGCTGGCCACGACCTCCGAAACCCGCTGCTTTTTCGCTGAAATCGCCGTGATTTCAATCGGGGAAGTCCCCGATCCGCGACCGGTCCTCGCCCAGCTCCGCATCGGCGGCACGCACCTTTCACCCGAAGATCTCAGGCTGCTGATGAAGCTGATGGAAACCGGCGGCTATGCGCGCGGGATTGTCCGTCCGCATCGCGACGGCTTCCCGCTTTTGGCCTCGGTTACCGACCGCCTGCCCGATCTCAGCGGACTGCTGCGAAAAGTTCAGCGCATCGTGCTGCCGTCCGGTGAAATCAACGAAGACGCCAGCCCGGAACTGCGTCGCCTGCGCAGCGAAATTCAGATCCAGCGCGGACGCCTCCAGCGACAGCTTGAAAGCCTGCTCCGCCGCACCGATCTCGACGGCGTCTTTTCCGACGACATCATCACCCAGCGCAACGGACGCTTCGTCGTGCCGGTTCGCAACGACAATCGCGGCAAACTGCCGGGCGTCGTCCACGCGATGTCGTCGAGCGGCATGACCGCCTTCGTCGAACCGATGGCGTCCATCGAATTCAACAACGAGATGGTCCGCCTCCAGGAAGCCGAGGAAGCCGAGATTGCCCGGCTTCTGTTCGAAGTCTCGGAACAGCTTCGGGCGCATTACGACGATCTCGTCTGGCTGGGCGACGCGCTCGGAGAACTCGATTTCGTCGCGGCCCGCGCCCGGTTTGCGAATCGGTACGATGCGGTCGCCCCGGTGCTGTCAACTGAAGGCGTGTTTAGCGTGACGCAGGCACGGCATCCGTTGCTCGATGCCCAGCTTCGCGAAAACGGAAAATCAGCCGTGCCGGTGGACTTCGCACTGTCCGACACCGAGCGGACGCTCGTCATCAGCGGGGCCAACGCGGGCGGCAAGACGGTCGTGCTGAAAACCGCCGGGTTGTTCATTCTGATGGCGCAGTCGGGCCTTCACGTACCGGCCCGCGCCGCCGAACTGCCGATCTTCGCCCAGGTCCACGCCGACATCGGCGACCACCAGTCGCTGGCCGCCAACCTTTCGACGTTCTCTTCCCACGTTACGCATCTGACGGAAATTTCCGACGTCCTCGACACGCCCGCATTGGTCTTGCTCGATGAAGTCGGGACCGGCACCGACCCCGACGAAGGCGCAGCTCTGGCTGTCGCCATCGTGGAGCATTTTCGCAAGGCCGGGGCCTATGTGATGACCTCGACCCACTTCAACCCGCTGAAGATTTACGCCGATACGTCGTCGGGCGTCATCAACGCCTCGGTCGAGTTCGACGCGAAAACCCTGCAACCCACCTACCGCCTGCTGTGCGGCGAGTCGGGCAATTCGAGCGGTATCGAAATCGCGCGCCGCCTCGGCCTGCCCGAATCCATCGTGCAGGACGCCACTGGTCGCCTCGGCGAACGCGAAGCGGCGATGACCCGCTATCTGGCGACGCTTCAGGAGCGCATCGACTACCAGCGCGACTCGATGGCCGCCATCGAGGACGAACGCGCCGCCCTCGCCAAACGCTTCGGCGAACTGGAACGCGAATTCCACGAACGCGAAGTCGCGCGCCGCGCCGTATTTGAGGAAGAACTGGCGGGCGTCCGCGACGACCTGCTCAGTCGCGTTCAACCCGTACTCGACCGCATCGGGAATCAGGTCGAGCGAACCCGCGCCCAACGCGAAGTCGTCAAGGCGGTGGATCGTGGCGCGGCGCTCGTCGGCAAGAAGTTCCAACCGCCGCCGCCCGAAACCCGGCCCGACAAGACGGTCGCGAAGGGCGGCGTGTCCGATCAGCCGAAGACCGTCGCCGTGACCTCGGCCAGTGACCTCAAGGTCGGCGATTCGGTGCTGACCGGCTTCGGCCAGCCGGGGATCGTGGATGCCGTCGAAGGCGATACGGTCGCGGTTCGCGTCGGGTCATTACGCCTGAAAGCCGGTCTGACTTCGCTGAAGAAAATCATCGCGTCCGAAAGCTCCGGAAAACCCGAATCAGCCCTGTCCCGAGCAAAAACCGCGACCAGCGCGTTGATGTACGACATCGACGTTCCCTCGGACGCGCCGCGCGAACTCAAACTCATTGGCCTCACGACCGACGAGGCGGTGACGCTCGCCGACAAGTTTCTCGATCAGGCCGTCCTGAGCGGTTTTCAGGATGTCCGCATCGTTCACGGCATGGGCACCGGCGCGCTCCGCCGGGCCATTGACGAATTTCTTTCCTCGCACCCCCACGTCGAACGCTTTGCCCGCGCCCCGCGCGGCGAAGGCGGCGACGGCGCGACCATCGTGGAGTTGCGCGATTAGGCGGGGGATTGGGTTTTGGGTTCTGGGTTTTGGAAAAGCATTCGGTCCTTGACCCTTCACCGAGTTTTTCAAACCATCCCCCATCCCCCATCCCCCATCCCCCATCCCC
>JAAFHI010000639.1 GCA_013298335.1 Actinomycetota bacterium | reverse complement strand
GCGATCCGTCAAAGGGGGTGAACGGCGCCGGATGCCGCAGGGCGTCGAGCGCGTTCGAAAAATTGCTCCCGGCATAGGTGCCCGTAAGGCGCGCGGTGATGTGACGGGAGTCGAACGTCTGCAACGCGCTGGAAACAGTCGTCACCTCGAAACAGAAAAAGAGGACGAAGAGGCATCCGCAGGCGATGCGCTCGACTTTCGTTTTTCCGAATGCCGCCAGAATCGCGGGCAGGGCGGGCAGCGAACAGAAGAAAATGACCAGATGGCCGCCGTCCTGCCGGACGAATCCCGATTTGAAGAGAAAGAAGATCTGCGGAAACGCGATGAGCGCGAGGTGTCTCAATGAAGAGCGCCGCCAGTAGAGCAGAACGACGAAGGCCGCGTATCCGCCGAGACAGATCAGCCCCCAGGCGACCTGATGGTCCGGCCCGGTGAGGCTCATGGCGCTGTTGTATCCGCTGGACAGTTCGAGCGAGGCACGGAGCCATTTTCCAAACGCGGAAAGCGATTTGAAGTGTGCCAGAATCTGCCAGGCGATGACGGCCAGGAATGCCGCGGGCGCGGGCAGATAGGTCCGTTTTTCTTTCGTCCGTTCAATCAGGAAGACAAGGTGAAGCAGAAAGATTCCCAGCACGCTCGACGCGCCAAGACTGAACTTTTCAAAGAGGGCGAACCCGGACAGGATTCCGAGGGCCGCGAGCCAGAAAAGCCGGGTTCGCGTCGAGAAATATGCCGTGGCGATGGCCAGCCAGAAGACCGGATAGAACCGGTTTTCAAATTCCGGCCACCCGATGAAGCAGAACGAAACCGCCAGCGCCGCGACCAGCAGCAGCGTCTTTCCGAGGTTTTTCTCCCGCCGGAAGGTGTTCAGCAGGAGCACTGCCATGAATCCCTGGAATGCGACGGCGAACCAGAATCCCTGAAGCAGGTTCGATCCGATATTCATCGGAAGCAGCAGATAGCCGAGCGGTCCGTAGGTAAAATTCGTGTCTCTACCGAAGATAAATTGCGATGTCGAAAGGACGTTGATCCCGTACTGCCAGGAAATGTCGAGGCCGTAGCCGGGACTTCGACGGTTGACGGGAAACGTGATGAAAAAGAGGTAGGCAATCGCGATGATCGCGGGAAAGAACGACCAGTTGGTTCGGAGGTGTTCCCCGATGGTCCGGGCGGCTGGAAGAGATGGGTTTGGCATGGTGGAAGTGAAGGCCGGGCCGGCGGGTGATGAAGCGCCGGATTTGAACCTGCGTCGCGGAGCGTATCAGACGTCTTCAGAAATCTTCAGCCAGTCGGGATTGCGTTCGGCATGGTCCGCGATTTCCGAAAGAATGTCGGTCATGTTCATCGAGGGTGTCCAGTCCCATGCCCGCTCGGCGAGGGTCGGGTCAAGGACGAGCCACGGAATGTCGAAGGGCCGCTGCCGCGGTTCGCGGTCGATTCCGCGCGGTCCGAAGCGTTCGACGCACCACGCGGTCAATTCGGCGAGCGACATGCTGTTGGCGATGCCGCCGCTCACGTTGGCGACGCGGGGAAGCAGGGTGTCGGCCCCGGCCCTGATCTGCCGGACGATGAGCGGCACCAGATCAAGCGGGTGAAGGCAGTCGCGAACCTGACGGCCCAGCCCGTCGAAGCCGATGAAGCTGAGCGGGCGTCCGCCGCGAAAGGCGTGAATCCAGAACGAAAAAATCCCCTGGTCGATTTTTCCGAACTGACCGGCCCCGGCCAGTACGCCGCAGCGGTTGATGAAAACCGGGAATCCGAAGCTGTGCCCGTATTCGAGGCTGATCGTTTCCGAAGCGAATTTCGACGCGCCGTAGAGTGAGAGCGGCGGCGTGGTTGAAAAGTTCTCGGCAATGCCCCGCGCGCTCAATCCGGGAATGTCACCCTGAAGCGTCGGTTCGAACCGCTCGCCGGTGACCTGAATGGGAATCGAGGAAAGGGCCTCGATTCCGTACACCCGACTGGTACTGAGCATGATCAGACCGGCGTTCCACTTGCGACAGGCTTCGAGCAGGTTGAGCGTACCGACCAGATTGTGTTCGATGAGTTGCCGGCTGCTCGTTTTCCCGTCAATGC
The DNA here is from genome assembly GCA_013298335.1 of Actinomycetota bacterium. Taxonomy (GTDB): domain Bacteria; phylum Acidobacteriota; class Blastocatellia; order Chloracidobacteriales; family Chloracidobacteriaceae; genus JAAFHI01. The sequence continues at coordinate 1,260 of JAAFHI010000639.1, read as the reverse complement.
CCGCCAGTACGCTCGGATTCGCGGCGCAGTCGATGATCCAGTCGCAGGGGGCAATCGCTTCCAGATCGCTCGGGAGGCGGATGTCGCCGTGAATGACGCGAATGCCGGACTCGGCCAGCGCCGTCCGGTTGTGCTCGCTGCCGCGACGGACCAGATTGTCGAGCCCCGTGATGTGGACGGATTCGAGATGGTCCGGCAGCGCCGACGCAATGGTTTTTCCGACGAAGCCGCAGGCCCCGGTGAGTAAAACGCGCATGTGAACCCTGTTGGGAAGAAACGATCAGGCCGCTTTTTCAGCGACGATGAAAAACTGCTTTCCGAAAAAACGCCACGCAAAGGGAAGTCGCAGATACATCTTCAGAAAAAACAGCGGCGGACGAAACCCCGTGGCCATTGAAAAGGGAAGAAATCGCGGATTGCGCCGCACAACGCGGAACCCGGTCAGTTCCAGAATTTCACTGAGCGAGCCGTCGGTGAGCGCGATGTGGTGATCCCAGAAATCCCAGTATTCGCCGCCGGTGTACTTGATGTTCGGGCCGAGACAGAGCATGCGTCCGCGCGGTTTCAGGCAGCGATGTGCCTGCGCGAGAACAAAGGCGAGTTTATCCTTGTTGGCGAGGTGTTCGAGAAAGTTGCTGGTGAAGACGACGTCCAGCGAGGCATCGTCGAGTTCCCACGGAGTGGCGCAGTCCTGATGGTGCAGGGTGACGTCCGCGGCGAGCTTGGAGGCGGAATCTTCATTCAGATCAATGGCGTGTTTTTTCCGGGCCTGAATGTTGTTGATGAACTCTCCCCATCCGCAGCCCAGTTCCAGAATGACCGAATCGGGCGGAATGAACGCCTGGAAGAAATTCCGGGTCAGAACCTGCCAGACCTGATTCCGGTATCCCTGGATCGAGGCAAAACGCATCCGGTACTCGGCTTTCAACTGGTCGCCCGGCAAGTTTTTCTCTTCAACCATCCTGATCTCCGTCACTGCTCCGGACCTGATTGCGGGTTCTGAAGGGGAACGAATCTTTCGACCCGCCGATGCTGTCCGGAACCGAATTGATGCTGATGGCCCAAGCATTCAGTTCGGACGCCGATGAATCAAGCCCCGGTTGCGAGCGGGAATCAGGCTCGGTAGAGTATCGTCGTCTTTTGATTCATTTTTTATAACGGTTGGAGACCCCGCGCGATGCTGACTTCATTGCAGATGACCAACTTTCGCCAGTTCGAGGACCTGACCATCGAGCCTCTTGCACGGGTCAATCTCATTGC
>JAAFHI010000235.1 GCA_013298335.1 Actinomycetota bacterium | reverse complement strand
TGGGGCGCGGACGGCGCGGAAAGCTGGCGGGTGACGGCCTTTGCGGTCGGTGATGGAGACATCCGCCTCGCGGTCAGCCGTCGCGCGGGCGCGGAAACCGCTTCCGTGACGCTTTCAAATGATGAACGCGCGGTCATTGTTCCGCTCGGGACGCAGGCCCGACGGCGTGATTTCACCGAACGGCTGCGCGGGATGCTGGCTGAAGTCCGGTCCGGCGCAAAGTTCGGTCCTCCGGGGAAGTCGGTCGAGGCGTCCCGGTTTTTGGCCCATCCGGTGGTGTGTCGTCGGTTTCGCGTCGGTGATCGGCGGGGAATCGCGCTCGGCCTGCCGCCAGAGGAATCGCCCGGCGCGGTGGACCGGTTGCTCGACCTCGCCGCCCGGTTTGAAAAAGAGTTTGCGGAAGTGGTCACTTTTGTCCCGACGCCGGTGGCGGGGCAAATCGCCGGACGGCTGGCGTTCGTTCAACTTCCGCGTTTGAACTTCTTCTCCTACGACGTCGCCACCGGTCACCTCCGCCGGATGACGCCCGCCGCCCAGTTCGAACTTGCCGCCGACCCGCTCCGGGCGCGCTGGCTCCCGCCGCCGGTCGTCCTTTCACCCGCCGAAAATGTGCTGCTCGATGAACGGTTTGGGGAACGGCGGCGGTTTCTGGATGTTGTTCCGGCCATCGGACGCACCACGCTCGCGTTGCAGTGGAACGGTCTCGAATGCGCGCGGCTGCGGCGCGAAACGGGGTTGGCCAGCCCATCGCTTTCCTTCGGGCTGGCGACCCTCGGCGAACGGACGCGCCCGCTGAACGACCGGAATCTCCCGCTTTTCATTGAAATGATTGAACTTCTGGCCCGCTACCGGACCGCCGCCGCCCGTGATCGCCAGCACCCGCTCTACCGCGCGCGGCCCGAACGCTGGCTGGAGGCGATGGTTGCCCGGCGGCCTTCCGCGCTCGACCCGGAACTCGACGACCGGTATGCCTATCGGCAGGTCGCGGCGCTCGGTCGGTCGGAAAACGGCATCGCCGACATTCTCGGCATCCGGCGCGACGGCACGCCCGCCGTCATCGAACTCAAGGCGGCAGCCGACGGCGGCCTGTTCTGGCAGGGGCTGGAATACTGGCGACGGGTTGCGGCGCACCACCGGCGCGGGGAACTCGCCCGACGCGGGTACTTCCCGGAGGCGATTCTGAGCGCCCGCCCGCCGGTCCTCTACCTCGTTGCGCCCGTGCTGCGGTTTCACGGCGCGTTCCGCGCGGCAGTGTCCACGGTGCGGCCCGACGTCCTGGTACGGGTCGTGGCCGTCAGCGAGCGCTGGCGTGAGGAATTGGGAGTGGTGGCGCGGGAGGATTTCTGAGATGTGGCGACCGTTCGTTCGGGAAGGTCCGGCGGCGACAGAGCGGTCGCGCTTCCCACATGTATATAAGGATCGCGCGCGTACGATGAACGCCTCTTCAAAGTTCCAGAGACACCGTCCAGCCGCAACTCGCCCAGCCCTCAAGGACAGGGCTATTTCACTTCAAGCCCCGTGAACGGGGCTAAAAATCTGAAAAAGAAAGGGTTAGCCTCGTTCACGAGGCTTTTTTCGAATAGCCCTGTCCTTGAGGGCAGGGCAACTGGCGGTCGGCTGAACGGTGACGCCAAAAACACGAAAACCACCGACTGGGGACGTACAGTGTCGGTGGTTCTCGCTACTGCAAAATTGGCGTCTCGTACGGGACTCGAACCCGTGTCGCCGCCGTGAAAGGGCGGTGTCCTAGGCCACTAGACGAACGAGACTGAAAGAGCGTCGAAAACCGTTATCGGTTTTGCGAAAGCGCGTATCCTCCACATCCGGAGCGGGTCTGTCAACGACTTTCTTGATTATTTTTCCAACGAAGGACATTCCGGACAACCGAGTTTCGGCAGCGGTTTCCGGGCCGGATACCGGTCATCGACAATCTCAACCTTTATTTTCAACGGGATGGCGTCGGCTTCGGCCTGGGTCAGAATGTTTTTTGCGACGAATTTCTGTTTGAGTTCGGCGAAGGCACGGTGCGTCCTGGCACAGGTCGCGGCGATCCGCTTGCAGGCGTCAGCGGAGCCGACCCAGGGAAATTGGACGGAAACTACCGGGAAATCCGGTAGTTCGCGGAATGCGCCGGCGTCTTCAAGTACCTGGGCGACTTGAATCCGGCAGGGGAAAAAGTAGGGAAGTATCGAGTCTGAATATAGCTTCCCATTCAGTTCATGTGACTGGCCAAAATCAAGTACCTTCCATTCCAACTGGCCTTCCGAAGTGACAATTTTTTGATTAATTGGAACCGCAATCGAAGGGAAAACAAGTTTGTAGAACCGAATCGGGGGAAAACCGGACGGTTTGCATGGCGCACTGGTCGTGATGGTCGCTCCGACGGTGCCAAAGGGAATTTGCCGGGACTGCCTTTGCCGAGGAGTGCTCACCCACGCCTGAATTGTCACCGGGTTCTGAAGGAATTTGACTGCGAGCAGTTTTGACTTGCTGGCAGCCAGCACGTTGACCACAAGATTCCGAAATTCGGGAACGAGAAAACTGATCAGCGCCGCTTCGTTTTCTTTTTCTTTGGGATTGCGTGACAGCAGGATGATCGCCTCGTTCGGGTGACCCTTGAAAAACGGTTGCAGTTCTTTGGCGGTTGGACGTGCGCCGAGCCGGATGAGCGCATCCAGCACCGCCTGATTTCCGATGGCCTGAATTGTGGCTTCCGGAAAGCGACTTTCTTCCAATTCGACCCGCCCAACATCGGGGCAGAGCCCGGTTGAAGAAAACCACCCGGTGTCGCCGAATTTTGAGTTCAAACCGGCCAGCAAAGCCGGGATGCATTCCTTCAACTCGTGCTTCACGCACAGATGCGCCGCCCACGCGCGGTCGCGGGGCGTCCCGGACTTCAAAAGCGTTTCAACCTGGGTTTTGGCTTCGGCTTTCTGGCGTTCCATGAACGCGGTGGGCGATTCCTGCGCACACAAAACCGGTGGCCACGCGAGGGCGATATAAAGAGCGAAAATGCTGAAATACTTTTGTTTCATATACATGGGTGAATATCAGGAATGCCCGGCTCTGCCAAAACTGACCGGAATCCGGGGCAGAAGAAGGGTGCGATCCTCCCGACCATCCAGCAAAAACGTCATCTTCAAATCAAGGTGAATTCCATCGGCTTCGTCCCTGGTGAGCAATCCTTTCCGGAGCAACCGTTCTTTCAAGGAGTTGAACGCCCGGTTGACGTCCCGACGGATTGCGAAAAGCTGCCCGTGAACCTTTTCCGGTCCCTCCCATTTCAGCGGTCTGGCGTAATTCGGAAAATCGGAGAGCCGGTCGGGCTGATCGTCGAGAAACGCCACCATTCTGGCGAAATATGCTTCGTCGCCGCCCCAGGAATCGTCCGTGGTTGTGCCATACGGGCCGGTAGCCGATACGACGAATCGTTGTCGGTGAATCGTGACCGGCGCGGAGCAGTAGACCGGATTTGTGGGAGATACCGTTCCGATCTGTTCGCCGTTGAAGCGGTGAAAGCCAATGGGCGGGAAATCCGGCGGCACTTCAAACGGTCCGGTGGATTGGTCAGTCCCAGCGGCACCGCCCGGAATACCGGCTTCTGTCCCGGTTTCGGAAGCTGTCACGTAAAGCGTGGCGGGTTGTTTCATCAGGTAGGCCACGACGCCGGGAGCCCTGACGAGTACGAGTTGCGACAGAATGGCGAATTGCAGGCTACGGGATGACCATTGTCTGCCTTTGAGAATCGCCAGAAGCGCGTCGGCATTCTTGCGGGCATCCTGTGCAAGCAGGAAAACGACTTCATCCGGGTGTCTAGGATAGAGAGAACGGATGTGTTCTGCCGGAACATCGGCTTCCAGTTGAATCAGCGCATCAAGAACCGCCTGATTGGCGAAAAATCGGGGTGAGCGGGGGTTCCCGACTGGACCTTCCTGCTCGTCGATGGCACTTTCGAGTTGCGGCGTGAATTCCTTCAACCCGTGCTTCACGCAGAGATGCGCCGCCCACGCGCGGTCGCGGGGCGTCCCGGATTTCAAAAGTCGCGCAACTTCTTCTTTTAATTCGATTTTCTGGCGTTCGATGAGCGCGGCGGGTGTTTCCTGCGCGCGCAACGCGGGCGGGCTGACGCAAAACAGGAGTAATGTTGCAAGTTCAATGAAAAGAATGGTTTTCATGGCAAGGGCCAAGTTGTATTGCGGTTCGGGAATTTCGGGAGCGGAACGGACCGGTTGATCCGGGAATCGGATACGAACAGATGAAGATCGGGTTTGATGGTTTCAAATTCGTCGCGCGTAATTCGTTTCTGATCGAGAAGCTGTTGTTTTATCCCGTCGTATCGTTTTTCAATCTGGCCAAGAATTTCCTCCACGGATTTTCTGAATGATTCCTCCGAATGGAACGGAATCGACCCTTTCACGTCGGCAAACGGCGAAGTCCCCGGCGATTGGTCGAGCAGAATCGACCACGAATAGGCGTATTCGCTTTCCGAAGCCCAGACATCAAGCGCGCCGGGCCGACACTCGGCATCCGGCGGACAGTTCGATTCCTGAATGAAAATCGTCCCTTTTCCCTGGACCAGCCGGGTTCCGGTCCCGCTTTTGGGCAGGCCGTCCCCGGCGATCAGATGAAAGCCGATGAGAGGGAAATCCTTTGGGATTTTGTAGTTCCCACGAAGAATGACTGCGCCGAAAAATCCTCCCGGAATTCCCCCGGGAACACCTTTTTCAGATGGCGGATTAACTGCGTCAATCTCAACTCGAATCGGCTGACGAAGCAGAAAGATGGCCAGTTCCGGTGCGTTTACCTCGGTGAGACTCCACAGAATGGCGCGCCGGATGCTGCGCGGGGCGAGCGGTGTTTCCGAAAAGATTGAAAGCAGGTGCTTTGCGTTGGCTTTGGCGTCCCGCAGCAACAGGATGACGACGGCATCGAGATGCCCGAACCGCAGTTCCATCGCCGTTTCCGGCGGGAGATTTTCCTTGAAATAAATCAGCGCATGGAGAATCGCCTGATTGGCGAGATAGGTCGGAAGTTTCAATCCCAGTTGGGCTTTGGTCTCGGCATCCGTGGGCGGCGCGTTCAACCGGAGGGCAGCGATTTCGGGTTTATCGGTGAATCGGATGAAGGCTTCCTCGGAAGGAAAATCCCCCGCCGGATCGAGCGCGGCGATGAGTCGCGGTGTGAACTCCTTCAATTCGTGCTTCACGCACAGGTGCGCCGCCCACGCGCGGTCGCGGGGCGTCCCGGATTTCAAAAGTCGCGTAACTTCTTCTTTTACTTCGATTTTCTGGCGTTCGACCAGTGCGGCGGGCGTTTCCTGCGCCAACTTGAGCGTCGGCGAAGCTGCCCTCGCGCTGAAAAGAAACGCGACGGCGAGCAGGACGACCCACGTTCGGACGGTCATCGTCATCGGCGAGGGGTTCGGGGAAGCGCAATTTGGGGAAAGTTGTCCGGTTTGAACCCGGCGACCGGAAAAAGTTCCTCTACAAAAGGCAATTTCCCCTCGAACGACACGGATCGGGTCGAACGAAGGGAAATTTCGGATTTTGGCGCGGTTCTACTTGAACTGGAAGGTGAGCGTCCCGATTACCCGCGCGGGCTGGTTGCCGAACATCACGGGTTTGAAGGTCCATTTGCGGGCGGCATCGATGGCCGACCGATGGAGCAGCGCCGGTCCGCTGAGGACTTTGGCGGCGGCGACCTGTCCGTTTTCGTCAACGGTCACTTCGAGAATGACCGTTCCGGCGGAACCGGGTTTTTGTACCGGGTCGGTTTTGGTCACCGCGTTGGCTCGCAGGGCGACTTCGCCGCGCCGGACGACCACCGCGCCCGGTTTCTGGGCCGGCGTGGTCTCGGTCGGCGGGCCACCGATGGGCGGCGCGGTCGGCGTTTCGGGAGTTTTGGCGTTGGCCGGGGTTTCCGGGGTCGGTTCGGCGGGTTTCTCGTTGCCCCCGGTCGGCTTTCCGACGGTCACGACCTTGCCGTCGTCCTTCTTTTCCTCTTTTTTCTCGTCCTTTTTATTGGGGTCCGGGAGGTTCGGCTCGCGGCCTTCGCG
>JAAFHI010000921.1 GCA_013298335.1 Actinomycetota bacterium | reverse complement strand
GTTCCCTCGCCGACGGCGGAAAATTTCCACTCGCCCTGGTGACGGTACACTTCGCCGACGATCAGCGCCGTGCGTCCCGAATAATTTTCCGTAAGGTTGAACCGGAGCAGTTCCTGACGGTTGGCGCTGTTGACGATGCGGATAAAGGCATTCTGGATCATTCCGAAGTGCTGTCCGCGCGTCACGCAGTCATAGATATTGACGATGAAGGCCAGCCGGTGAACGGTGGCGGGAATCCGGCTGAGGTCGACCACGACCTGCTCGTCGTCGCCATCGCCCGCGCCGGTCAGGTTGTCGCCCATGTGGCGGACGCTGCCGTCCGGACTGGCGAGGTTGCCGAAATAGATGATGTGTTCCTTGGCTTGCAGCTTGTTGTTCTCGCCGAGCATGACCACCGAAGCGTCACAGTCCACCGCCGGTCCGCCGCTCTGGACCTGATCCCATCCGAGACCGACGACCACGGTGGTGAGTCCGGCGTTGCCCTTGGTGATATCGACGCGCTGTCCCTTGGAAAGATTGACCGCCATAAAATTGGTTCTCCTTGAAAAATCGAGACTTGAAAGGCTTCCACGCCGCCGGATTCGGATCTTCGGCAACGGGAAAGAAAAATCGCAATGTGGTGGAAAAACGGCGGGAGTATAGCGAGGGCGCGAACTTCCCGAAAGCGGCAATTCTCGCGCTTCCGGATCAGCCGCGTCACTTGTAATTATTGGTTGGCCCTTCGTCCATCACCACTTCAACCCGACCGTCCTGGCTCTTTCGAACCCGGGGGCGTCGCTCGGATTTGGGCTTGCTGTAAAACTCCAGCGGCACAATGACCGCCCCGTGCGCCTCATTGAGAATCATACCGGGCACACAGGTGTAAATTTTATTGTCCTGGTTGGCGTTCTCGGCGGGAATCACGACCGTCGCGCCCTGGTGGTTGTCGATCGTCATGGTCACTTTGTACCTGTAAAACGACCCGGTTCCGTTCGACCGAGCCGAATAGGCCACTGGAACCACCGCGCAAATTTTCGGATTGAGCCGGATTTTGAGAATTTCGGTTTTTCTCCCCCCGCCGCCGCGCCCGACGTCTCCCGTGTGAACCACCGAGCCGTTGTCGTAATTCATTTGAGGCAAAACGCCGTCCGCACCAAAGGTGGCCACGTCAATCTGGCGACCGTCATTCAGAAGCACCAGGGCGTAGACATCGTAATCAGTGCCCGATTCCCAGGAAATGGAAGCGGTAATCTCGGCGGTTTTCTCCAGGATGACCGGTGAACTGTTTTTCGTGAGATTCACCACGCCGGTCACTTTTTGAAAGTTCGGCGCGGGCGGCGGGGCGGGTTCCTCGACGACTTCGACGCCGAAATTTCGGCACAGCCCGTCCAGCCCCGAATCGAAGCCTTTCCAGACCGACCGGACCTTCGCGGCGCCTTTGTTCAGGTACAGTTCGGCCACGACGATGCCCTTTTCGTTCGTGAACGCGCCGGGGGTCAGGCTGAGCGTCTCTGCCCCGACCCGGATTTCCGCCCGAAGGTTTTTGACCCCCGCGAACCCTTTACCGCCGTCCTCGGTGAGCGTCACCGCAATTTTGGCCAAACCCGGCCCCAGCCTGGAAAGATCGAAATTGAGCCGGTGAGCCCGTCCGCCGGCATCGCGGGTGGACTGTTCCCACGTCGCTTCACCCGCCGGGGTGGAGGGCTGGTTGTAGTACACCAGCCCGGAATCGCCGAGAGTCTTTCCGGTCTCGTCGAGCAGAAAAGCGGTCAGATTCACGTCGAGCGCCGGGTCGTCATCGTGAAAAACGAAGACCGCGCCAGCCAGCGCAGAAAGTGCGGAATTCCCACCTGGCGGGAGTACAGTCGTGGTCATTGGGTGCCCCCCATGAAAAAAAGTGTTCACGAACTGGAAACATGACGCATTGATACGGAAATAAAAATCAGGGGTGGTGTTGTGCGAGCGTACCAGTTCCCCTATATTTCCGACCGCCTTTTTCACCAACCTATTTCAATGATGAGAGGTTTCGTTATGCCGATTTCACTCGCGAAAGGCCAGCGCACGGATCTCACCAAGTCCAACCCCGGACTCACCAAGATTCTGGTCGGACTGGGCTGGGATACCAACAAGTACGACGGCGGCAGCGCCTTCGACCTCGACGCCTCCGTTTTTCTGCTCGGCGAAAACGGGAAAATCACCGGAGACGGCGATTTCATCTTCTACAACAATCTGGTCGGCGGAAACGGTTCGGTCGCGCATCAGGGCGACAACCTGACCGGCGCGGGCGACGGCGACGACGAACAGGTCAAGATCGACCTCGCCGCCGTGCCGGCCAACGTTCACAAAATCGCGTTCGCCGTGACCATCCACGACGCCGAAAACCGCAAACAGAATTTCGGACAGGTCTCCAACGCC
>JAAFHI010000914.1 GCA_013298335.1 Actinomycetota bacterium | reverse complement strand
AAAGCTGGCGCAGACATCGCGGATGTTCTCCGGCACGTTTTCAAGGTCCGTAACCGGCGTTACCTCGTTTTCGCGAATGAACCGCTGCGTCGCCGTCTTCAGTCCGCTGAATGAAAAATCGTAGGGCGCGTCGGGCATCTGTGGCGGTCGATAGACGAGCTTCGCGTTTTTCGCCTCGCCCGTCAGCGCCAGCCGGTCCACCACCGGCCCGCCCGGATAGCCCAACCCCAGCAACCGCGCGATCTTGTCGAACGCCTCGCCCGCCGCGTCGTCGCGCGTGTGGCCGAGACGTTCATATTCGTGCGGCGTGCGAATCAGGAAAATGTCGGTGTGCCCACCCGAAACGATGAGCGCCAGCGCGGGGTATTCGATGGCCGGATATTCAAAGACGGATGAAAAGATGTGACCTTCGATGTGATGGACGCCGATCAGCGGCGTGCCGAGCGAAAAAGCGGCGGCCTTCGCGTAACACACGCCCACCAGCAACGCGCCGATGAGGCCGGGGCCGTTGGTGACGGCGATGCCGTCGAGTTCTTCGAATCCAACGTCGGCCTCGGTCATCGCCGCCGCGACCACTTCCGAAACGTTGTCGAGGTGCTTGCGGGAAGCGATTTCGGGTACGACCCCACCATACTGCTGATGGCTTTCGATCTGCGACGCGATGATGCTCGACCGCACGATCGTTCCGTTTTCAACCACGGACGCGGCAGTTTCATCGCAGGAGCTTTCAATGCCGAGGATGTAGCGCATGTCGCGAAGAGTGCAGGGTTAAAGGAAAAGTGTAAAGCACCCGCGTCCAAAATCGGGGGATGCCTTTTTTTCATCCCTCATCCTTACCAAAGTTTCCACCATTTTTTCGAATCGGGAATGTCCGGCGAGGAGGGTGGCGCGGTTTCACCTTTTACCGGTGTGACGGCGGGCTGCGCGGTCGGCGGTTCGCCTCCGGTTGCGGGTGACGGAACAGCCTGAGCTTGCGGCAAGGGGTTGGCTTTCGGGATGAAGCGCGGCGGCTGCCAGTCATGGCGTTTGAGAATGGCGTTGACCCGTTCGCGCAGTTCCCCGCCCTTTTCGGCGTTGACCATCGCGACGAAGTTGGCGAATCCGTGAATCGCGGCCAGCACGTCGGGATTGCCGTTCCACTGCTTCCCGGCCAGGCCGTCCTTTTCGATTTGAAACAACAGGGCGCGAAACCGTTTCAGCGTGTCGCGCGAAACGTTGGGCTTGTCGTTGACGACGACGCCGGTCACTTCGCGGCGTTCGCCCACGCGCAGAACCCGCGTCTTTTCAGGGTGAACGGTAAATCCCTCGTGTTTGACGACCGCCTGCACGCGGCGCAGGAGCGCGCCCGTGTCGCCCGGCGTCGCGCGCGGACAGGAAAAACTCAGGTCGTCGGCGTAGCGCGTGTAGACGAAACCCGCGTCCTGAGCGACTTTCGCAAGGCGTTTATCCATACGGCGGCAGAGGATGTTCGTCAGGGCCGGACTCGTCGGCGCGCCCTGCGGCAGACGGCGTTCGCCAATGGAAACAAAGTACCGCTTGCCGTCGAGTGTGATCTCCTCGACTTCGGGTTCGGTACATATCAGCGCCAGCACCGTGGCGACCGATTCCGAATAGCCGAGCGACCGAAACAGTCCCTTGACCCGGCGGTATCCCACGGTCGGGAAGAAATCCTTGAGGTCGAGATTGACCACCGTCCCCGCGCCGACGTGTGGTCCGGCGTTGGTCACGATGCTGCGTCCGGCGCGAAAGCCATGCGCCGCGTCGTGAAGTTCGACACGGTTCAGGATATTCCCTTCAATCCAGTGCTGCGCCTTTTTGAGATGCGGCATCGGCGCGGAAATCACGCGCTGGCCGCCGGTTTTCTTGGGAATCGCGAATCTGACGTAGTGCGTGACGGTCGAGACCGCTCGCGAAAAGGCGAGAAACCGCAGGCGTTCGAGGGTGATGCCCATCGAGAGGGCGAGATCGACCGGAGTCTGAAAATTCGGCAGGTTATGTGAGAGCAGCCGCGCCGGATCGCTCGCAAAATCCGAGAGTCCGCCCGACACGCCCGCGCCGAGATAGACCACTTCGCGGGTCTTGCGGTTGCGCCACGCGGCGGCGCGCTCCTGACGCTCGCGTTCGCGGCGTTCCTTCGTTTCCTTCTGTTTCTGGCGCGATTCGGCCAGCTTTCGCTTGCGATATTCCTTGAGCAGCGCTTCGTCATTGACCAGACGACGGCTTTCGGCCCGGAGCGCGTCTAGTTCCTGCCTGACTTCGTCCCGCCGTTTGATTTCCTCGCCCGGATCGCCCGGCTTGCCGTCACCGCGCGGCCAGAACCCCAGCCGGACCATATCCCCATGGATGAACGCTTCGCGCGAGGTGGCGCGAATCCGGTCGTAGAGTTCCTGACGGGTGCGTGGTTGCTCGGACATTTTTC
>JAAFHI010000797.1 GCA_013298335.1 Actinomycetota bacterium | reverse complement strand
GCAGACCGAGGGCGGCATCGGCGAGGCGTTCGAACCAGTTGGCGAGGATTTTGTTTTTTCGTTCCAGGAGAAAAGCGTTCACGACGGCCAGAACGACCACCAGAACCACCAAAATGACGGCGGTGATCACGGCTCCCACCAACTCGTGGGAATCAATATGAAAACCGCCCACAACCCGACTGACCACCCAGAAAATTCCCAATAGCATCCCCGCCACGACCAGACTGTCCCAGAACGTATGTCTGATTTCGGGTTCGCGGGAGGAAGGGGAAGATTTCGGTTTTCGGCGATTTTTCATAGAACACCGCCCGGAGAAAACAGGCCGTCAGGGAATCATCTACCAGTATGTGAGAACACTGTCGACAATCCAAAATGCAACGTGGGAAAGACGCCGTAGCAGACTTTCATGCTTTCTCAGAATGAAAACGGATAGAAGTCCGTCGGCCAAAAAGAAAAGTCCTCCGAGGACGACGGCAATGCACAACGTGATGAGTTTCCAATGCTCCTGCTCGATGTACGTCCATTGACCGTATGGAATGGACTCGTTGATGAGCCACGCGCCGCCAACAATGAGGAAGATGAAAATTCCCGTTTCGAGAATCAACGGGAGCATCGGTCCAACTGATTTCAAAAGTTCGGTACTGGAAGGTCCGCTTTTTTTCATCGAACACCGCCCGGTGAAAGCATGCCGTCGGGGATGCTTTCCCGAACGTTCGCCATCCGCCGGGGGTTGCGGAGAATTCCCGTCACGAGGGTCATGTTGGCGAGGGTCATCGTGCCTTCGGCGATGCCGTGCAGCCAGTCGATCCGGGTGATCGTCGGGACGAGAAAGACGCGGCGGGCGACGATGGTCAGTGAGATCGTGGTGATGATGAAGAGAATGATGAGCGCGTAGCCGGTGATGGCGGTCGGGGTGAAGGCGTCCTTGTCCCAGCGGCGGTTGATGACGAGGAAGACGATGAACGCCAGGTAGGCCATTCCCGCGCCCTGAATCATCAGCCCGGTGGCTCCGCCGTAAGCCGTGGTGAGTCTCAAAAATGAAAAGTAGACGATGGCCGCGACACCGAGCCCGACGACGGTGGTTGAGAAGCGCGGAAACCGTGTGCGCCACTCCCGCAGCGACACGGCGGCCAGGCAGAGGGCGACGCTGCCGACCGAGGTCAGAAATTCCTGCATTCGGGGCAGCAGCGGAAGCTGGTCCGAATCGTGGTTGAAGTGCCAGATCAGAATGCACATGCCGGCGCCCCAGTGGGGCAGCATGGCGAGCGCCATGCGCCGGAGGTCCGGGCGGGCGATGCGTCCGGCGAAGTTCCAGAGAAGCAGGATCGCGAGCGTCCACTCGGAGACACTGGCGATATGGATGGCCCAAACCCACGGCGAGAGAGTAGTCATACAATTCACATCCGGAAAAACGGAGAAAGTTCTTTCGGCGTGCAGTACAGTTTGAATAGCATTCAAAGTCTCTACGCCGACGTCACTTCCAATTTCGTCTCCGAATCTGATGGGGTCAAATTTCCTTCTGCTCCGCCGAGCCGAGAAAATGCTCAGGCTCACGCTTCCGACCACGTTCCAGTTTGTACGTGACCGGAAACGCTACGTATTTTTCGGGTCACCGCGGGAGGTGTCGCCCGCCGAACACCTGCGTCGGGCGCAAATCGTCAAGCACAACATCGAATCGCTCGGCACGGCCTTCATCAAGCTCGGCCAGTTGGTGAGTACCCGCGCCGACCTGATTCCGAAGGTCTACATCGACGAGGTTTCCAAACTTCAGGACGGCATCCGTCCCCTGCCCGGCAAGCAGGCGCGCAAGGCGCTCGAAAAAATCTACGGGACGAAACTGGAAAACGTCTTCGACAAGTTCGACGACAACGCCATCGCGGCGGCCTCGCTCGCGCAGGTTCACTACGCCGTCTGGAAAGGAAAGGACGTCGCGGTCAAGTTCGTCCGGCCCGACATCCCGGCCCAGATGGCGGTGGACCTGAAAATCGCCGGGTTCGTCATCCGTCAGTTGAACGAGCGATTCGACAATTCCCTCACGAACATGCTTTCGACGGCCATTTCCGAAGGCGCGAAAGGGATGGAACTCGAACTCGATCTGACGAACGAGATGAAGAATCTCACGATGATGCACCGGCTGCTCGCGCGCCGCAACGACGTGACGGTCCCGGAACTTTATCCCGAGGCATCGCGCCCGAAGGCCATCGTGATGGAGTACTGCCCAGGGGTGAAAGTCAATGAAACCGACCGTTTACGGGCTGCCGGGTTTGATTTTCAGAACCTCATCGACCGGATGGTGACGCTCTACGCCGAGATGATTTTTATCGAGGGCGTCTATCACGCCGACCCGCATCCGGGAAACATTCTGGTTGGCGACGGCGCGCAGTTGATCCTGCTCGATTACGGCATGGTCTGCCGGCTGTCGTCGGATACCCGCGACGTAATTCTCAATTCGGTGGCGGCGGGGCTGCGCGGCGACCGCGAAACGCTGATTGACGGCCTCTACTCGACCGGCATCGTCACGCACGGGACCGACCGCGCGCGCATCCATCAGTTCGTGGATGAAATCGTCGAACTCCACCGCGGCGGACTCGACACCCAGAGCCGGCTGCTCGGCGTCGGGCTCGCCATCGAGCGCACCGCCCGCGACCTCGGCCTGAACCTGCCGCCGGAACTCGTCTACGTTTTTCGAAGCCTCTCGCTGCTCGAAGGCATGGCCGCGAAACTCGAACCGGGCTGGAATCTTCTCGAACACGGCCTCGAACCCATGAA
>JAAFHI010000476.1 GCA_013298335.1 Actinomycetota bacterium | reverse complement strand
CAATGAGAAGGTCGCGGCCTACGGTTCGGGCGCGTTTCAGGTCGAAAAAGCGAGTTTCCAGGGGTTCGGCAACTTCGAGAAGTTCCTGAAGGCGATTCAGAAGAATCCCGATCTGACGATTGAGGACATGTACGCCTTGCGGGAGAAAGTGACGCTCGCCGAACAGGTCGGCGCGCAGGACGGCTCGGCCCGGACGCTTCGCGTCGGCGGCAGCGAACTCGGCAACGTCGGCATTCAGGGCGTGACGTCGAACTTCCCGTCGTTTTCGACGCTCGAACCCGACACCGGCACGTTCTTTTCCGATTTCGACGAGGAAAACCGGCGCACGGTCGTGTTTCTCGGCTCTGACGTCGCCAAAAGCCTCTTCCCGGATGGCGGCGCGGTCGGCAAACAGATCAAGCTTGGCAACGACCCCTTCACGGTCATCGGCGTCGCCAAACCGCTTGGCTCGTTTCTCGGTCAGTCGCAGGACAACTTCGCGCAGATTCCGCTTTCGACCTTCCAGAAACTGTTCGGGAAGCAGCAGCGGTCGCTGACGCTGTATGTGAAGCCGCGCAAGTCGGCGGCGTCGGAATCGGTCGAGGATCAGGTCCGGCTGGCGCTGCGGGCGCGTCACCGACTCGACTTCAACGCCGAGGATGACTTCAGCATCACGACCGATCAGGCGACGCAGGGATTTTTCGGTACGTTGACGGCCACCATCGGCGCGGTCGTTCTGCCGATCACCGGAATTTCGCTCATCGTCGGCGGCATCGTCGTGATGAACATCATGCTCGTCTCGGTGACCGAACGGACCCGCGAAATCGGCATCCGGAAGGCGCTCGGCGCGCGCCGCCGCGACATTCTCCGGCAATTTCTCGCCGAATCGGTGCTGCTTTCGCTCGCCGGGGGATTCATCGGGCTGACGTTTGCCTATTCGGTCATGAAACTGGTGTCGTGGCTCACGCCGCTGCCGGTCGCCCTCCCGATCTGGGCCGTGCTCGCGGCGATGGGCGTTTCATCCAGCGTCGGACTGTTCTTCGGAATCTATCCGGCCAACAAGGCAGCGAAACTCGACCCGATTCAGGCGTTGCGGGCAGACTGAAAGGATGAGGGATGAAGGATGAGGGATGAAAAAAAGAACATCGGGACAGCGCGGCCTGAAGACATTCGCTGGCAGTGGTCAACGTTCGATGAACTGACTACCCGCGAACTCTACGAAATCATTCGCGCGCGGATCGGGGTGTTCTGCGTCGAGCAGAATTGCCCGTATCAGGACCTCGACGGGGTGGACCAACATTCGCGCCACCTGATCGGCTGGCTGCCGGACGTGATGGGCAAGCCGCGCGTCGTGGCCTACTGCCGGCTGGTCGCGCCGGGCGTGAAATACGACGAGCCGTCGGTCGGGCGCGTCCTCACGAGCGGCCCCGGACGCGGTCTCGGCGCGGGCAAGGAACTCATGCGACGCGTCCTCGAATTTCACGACCGGCTGTATCCCGGCACGGCCAACCGCATCGGCGCGCAGCAGTACCTCGAACGGTTTTACCAGGGATTCGGCTTTGTCACTGTCTCAGACGCCTATGATGAGGACGGCATTCCGCATATTGAAATGCTGAGGTCAGCGTAGAAGGGATCAGGAGGAAAAGGGATCAGGGGTCAGGAATCAGGGATCAGGAAAAGCAAAGACAAATACATTTCCGCTCCTCGATTTCCGAATTCACCTGAAACCCGACACCCGATACCCGACACCTTTTCTTCTCCCTGATCCCTGATTCCTGTTCCCTTTGTCTTCTCCCTGATCCCCGATCCCTGTCCCCTGATCCCTTTCCTCATGCAACAGTTCATCGAAAACATTCTCCTGGCGATTGCGAACGTGCTCGACAACAAGACGCGGTCGCTGCTGACGGTGCTCGGCGTACTGGTCGGAACGGCGACGGTCATCGCCGTGTCGTCGGTTTTGACGGGGTTGAAGGACCGCACGGCGCAGCTTGCCGAGCAGGTGGGGCCGAACGTGCTCTATGTCAGCAAGTTCGACAATCTCGGCCCGCGTTTCACCCGCCCTTCCGCCGAGGAGCGCCAGCGCAAACCGATTACGGTGGACGATGTCGGGGCCATCAACGAACTGCCGTCGGTCGTGGCCGCGAGTCCGCAGTTGACCATCGGGAGTTTTGGACCGAGCGCGACGCAATACATCGCGAAGTACAAGGGTCAGGAAGCGACGCGCCCGATCGCGTTCGGCGTCTGGGCGAATTACCCGGATGTCCGCAAGATCAACCTGCGGCTCGGGCGTTTCTTTACCAGCGAGGAACAGGAACGGCGCATGAACGTGGTCGTCCTCGGGCCGGTGATTGCCGACCAGCTTTTCGGCGACAAGAATCCGATTGACGAGGAAATCGAGTTCGAAGGTCAGCCGTACCGCGTGCTCGGCGTGGTTGAAAAGGGACCGACCGGGATCTTTGGCGACACGCCCGAGGACCGGCAGCTCATCATTCCCTTCGGCACGCTCGAAAAACGCTACGGCGACGTGATTCGCGACCGGGGCATCACGGTCATCACCCATGCCCGTGACGGTCAGCTTTCGCGGATGACCGACCAGATTACCGAACTGATGCGGCGGCGGCGGAACGTCCGTTACAATCAGCCGAACAACTTCGGCATCAGCACGCCGGATGCCATTTTCGCGACCTTCGACAGCATCACGACCATTCTCGGTCTGGTGGTGGTGCCGCTTTCCGGAATCAGCCTGCTCGTCGGCGGCATCGGCGTGATGAACATCATGCTGGTGTCGGTGACCGAGCGGACGAAGGAAATCGGCGTCCGGCGGGCCATCGGCGCGCGCCGGCGGGACGTGCTGACGCAATTTCTCATTGAAGCCGTGGTGCTCACCGTCTGCGGCGGCCTGATCGGCATCATCATCGGCCTTCTGATCAGCCTTGCCCTCAACAGATTCGCGCCGAGCGTTCCATCGGTCGTGCCGATCTGGGCCGTCCTGGCCGGATTTTCGATCTCGGTGGCGGTCGGGCTCGCCTCGGGTGTTCTCCCCGCCCTGCGCGCCTCGCATCTCGACCCGTCGGAAGCCCTGCGCTACGAATGACGGGAACTTTTTTCATCCGACGGGTTCTGAATCGGGTAACCCATTCGTTTCATTGAACCTTCGCGGGACTGATTTCTTTCGGGAACTTTTCGGTCCCGCCGGTGTTTGATTCGACTGTTCCACCCTGTAATTCCATATCCTCCACCCGCGCGTTCCCGAAGTTCGAGAAATCGTTCCCGGATGCGTGCGTGTGCCTGCCCGAGCGGAGCCGTCAACATGAAGAAACGCGAACTGCGGGCCGAGCCCGGAAAGCCGGGGTCCGCCCACGAGTGCCAGATTCCGCTACCTGACATCTGACGTCGGGAACCAGTTTCCCCATTCCCCATCCCCTTCCGGGAACTTTTCCCGCAACGCGGTGTCGAACTCCGGTAACCAGACATTACAGGTCGTATGCAGGCGGCAAACGGGCGTGACCACCGGTCACGGCGGGCCGTCGTGTGTCCGGCGGAAGGTTGCCCGAAATGAAAAAGCAGTGGCTGATTGCGTTGTGTGTCGTGCTCGTGGCGGGAGTCGCGGGGATCGTTCGATTGACGGCGGCGAACGGCGAGTCCCGTCCGGTTTTCTCCGGCAGGCAGTCGCCGGAGATCAAGCGACGGGCGGTCCGGGCAAAGAAAGAGCACCCCGACGCGGGAGAGCTGCGCAGTCTTGCAGGCGCCGGACGACCTGAAACCGCCTTTCCGCTCGAACGGACAGCCGTCGACGTCGAAATCAGCGGTTTTCTGGCGCGAACGACCGTCACGCAGACCTTTTCCAATCCGTTTTCGGAGCCGATTGAAGCCGTTTACGCGTTTCCGCTGTCACAGAACGGCGCGGTGGACACGATGACGATGCGGGTCGGCGACCGGAACATAAAGGGCGACATCAAGCGGCGGTCGGAAGCGCGTCAACGCTACGATTCGGCCCGACGTCAGGGATACACCGCGTCGCTGCTCGATCAGGAACGCCCGAACATCTTCACGCAATCGGTCGCGAACATTCCGCCACGCCAGAAAGTTGAAATCGTCATCAGTTACGTCGAGACGGTCGGATATGAAAACGGGCGCTACGAGTACGTTTTTCC
>JAAFHI010000543.1 GCA_013298335.1 Actinomycetota bacterium | reverse complement strand
TAAAGAGGACGGTTCAGTCCGTACCGACGGACGGGGACTCCAATTTTCGTGGTTGACGTTTGAAACTCCGCGTCCGGGCGGGAGTTCCGGAAGCAGCCGGCTTCCGGACGGCGGTCCGCAGCGCCGGTGGATGAATTTCCGGATGTCTTCGAGCGACCAGCGACCATCGCCAAACCCGACCGACTTGACCGACCGGCCCAGCGTTTCGAGAACGGCCCGCCACTCGCCCGCGTTCAATTGCGGCGCGCGGCCCTTCCGGCGGCGATGCAGGTCGCCCATCGGGTTGTTTTCCAGTCGTTGTGCCCCGGGACTCGACTGAAGGAGTCTCGGGCCGGAAAACCGGTGGCCCATGTGTAACTTCCTCCACAGGGCCACCGGTCGGACAGGTTCGAAAAGATCAAATTCCACAACCCCACGTCACAAATCGCCGCACCGGGCGTGATGCCTTTGGTGAAAAAATACGTAACTGTTCAGCCCGGCATGTGCCCTGACCTTGAGGGCACCTGCCGGGCTGAACAGTTACAAAAAAACTACTCGACGGTAATGACGTAGTGAGGCGTCGGATTCAGTGGACAACTGTAAACATACTTGCCCGGCTTCAAGGTCACCACGCCGGTTTTGGACGACTTGTTCGTTCCGATCAGGCCCGCGTCCGATTTGGCGACTTTCCTGCCCTTCTCGTTGTCGTGCTGAAGGTAAAAGCCGACCTTGTGGTCAATGCCCCGGTTGACGATTTTGAACACGTAGGTGCCCGCCTTGAGTTTCAACTCTTTCGGCTCGAACTGACCCGGCGTCTGAACGAGTTCGACTTCGTTCGGTTTCGCCGC
Organism: Actinomycetota bacterium; assembly: GCA_013298335.1. Taxonomy (GTDB): domain Bacteria; phylum Acidobacteriota; class Blastocatellia; order Chloracidobacteriales; family Chloracidobacteriaceae; genus JAAFHI01. The sequence goes on along the minus strand of JAAFHI010000543.1, from coordinate 2,969 downwards.
CGTCTGGCCTTGGGTCGGACCCGCCCCGAACGAAAGAAACAGTGTTGCCGCAAAGGCAAACACGGAAAAAAGAAACGCTCTCCGCATTGAAGTAATCCTCCGGATGGTTGGGAATGAATGTTCCTGCAAACCTACCAATCCCGCGCTTCCGGTTTTTATTCCAAACCGAATCCGCCGCTGGACCATCCGAACTCCGGCTGCTTCGGGAATAAAGCCGCTCCGAAAAGGATTTCTCCGGTACAACACTTTCCCCGGAGGAATCCGCATGCGGTACAGCACCGTTCTCATCCTTTTTGTCTTGTCATCCACTGCCTTCATCACTGCCGGATGCGCCAGTGCCGATTCGAAACCGTCACCAGTTGCTTCCCCGGCCCAGTCGCCGACGCCCGTGTCGTCACCCGCGCCGGCTCCGACTGAAATCGAACTCGTCCAGACGCCGGGACAGTTTGAAAACAAGGAACTCAAGCTCAAGCCCGGTTCCTACGTTTTCAAAATCGTCAACCAGGGCGTCAAGCACGAGGTGGGGTTTTATCTTCAGGAAAAGGACGACAATGGGAAGGCCGTGGCCGGTTCTGACGCGGGACACGTCAAGGACGGCGAAGCGACCAAAACCGGGACCGTCACGCTGGCCAAGGGAAAATACGTTTATAGCTGCCCTTTGAATCCGACCCCCCACTACGTCATCACGGTCGAGTAAGAGATAGCCTCTCCGTGGAATCCATTTACTTCGTGATGTCGTGGCAGTGCCATCGCAGTTGTCCGCACTGTTACGACGAGCGCTTTCATCCCTATCAGGGCGAGCAACTGGACGCGATTGTGGCCGAATCGGAACGCAATTTCGGGCGCATCATCGCCAACCTGCCCGAAACCATGCTGTACCGCGACCTCAACGACCTCGACGAAGACGGCAGGCCGCGTGAAAAGGTTGGGAGAATCATCGTGGCCGGCGGCGAGGTGCTGCTTCCGGGCATTCGCGAAAAAGTGCTCTATCCGGCGATGGAAGCAATTTACGAGAAGTACGTCGGGCTGGGTGGCGTCCACCTCATCGTCCAGACGACGGGCGACCTGCTGACGCGGAAGATCATCGACGAACTGGTCGCGCATCATGTTGACTGTATCCTCGTTTCAGGCGTTGACGCCTTCCACAAGGGCCTTGAAACGAAGGTCGCGCAGTTGGCTTTCGTCGGAAAGCTGGCGGTGATGTTCGAATCGAAGGGCATTCGACGACTCGATGTGGACCATGCCAAAAAAGGGATCGTGAAACCTTCCGGCAAGCCGACCTACCTCCTTTTCGGCGCGCAGCCCGATCTGTGGATCGGCAAGCTCTGGCCGCGGGGACGGGCAATGGAAAACGGTCTTTCCACCGCGCGCCTGTGCGACAATTTCTGCAACCAGTTGTCAGGGGGCGTGAACTTCCTGAATCTCGGATTTCAGGGAACCGAAGTTTCCATCGAGCCGAACGGCAACGTGTATCCCTGCTGTCTGAAGACGAAAATGGAGATCGGAAACCTCCTTGAGGAACCGCTTGAAGTCATCCTGAAACGGCTCGTGGGCAATCCCGTCTACGAGGCCATCTCGATGGGACGGCCCGAGCGCATGGGCATTTCACACGGCTGGTCGGTCGAGACCTTCATCGAAAAATCGGAGGTGACGCTGCCCTCCGGCAAGACATATCGAAACCTCTGCGTCGGTTGTGACCGGTTTCACGAAGAGGTTCTCATTCCCCTGCGCCGGGCAGGGGCCGCACTTTGAACCGTCAATCCATTCGTGAGGCAAATCCGATGCACAAGGCGCACATCATCGTCAGTTGGGTTGCACAGATCGTGGCCGCCGCCATTATGGGCCAGACGCTGTTTTTCAAGTTCACCGGCGCGGAGGAACCCCGCTTCATTTTCACGACACTTCTCGGGCGGTATGAAGCCTACGGTCGGTTCGGGACCGGGGCCATCGAACTGATCGCCGTCCTGTTGCTGCTCTTTCCCCGAACGGCCTGGCTGGGGGCGGTTCTGACCGTCGGGACCATGGCCGGGGCCCTGATGGCACACCTAACCAGTCTCGGCATCGTGGTCAAGGATGACGGAGGCACGCTGTTCATTCTCGGGATCGTCGCGTTTATCGCCGGTGCAATCGTCCTGTATGAACGCCGTGGCGACCTTCCGGTCATCGGCAGGCGCATCGCTCCGGCCTGCGCGCTCCCCAAAACGGCAATGAACTGACGGAGTTTCCGATGCGTGGCAAACGTGCTCAGGCGCTGCCGCTCATTATCGGCTTTGCGTTCGAAGCCATTCTCATTTCGGTCCTGGTGGTTGGTCGAGGGGCTTCCGAGGTCTTCTTTTTGAAGTGGTACATGGGCGCGGCCCTTGCGGCGGGCGCGCTCTGGCTTCTGCTTCTGCGCGTCTGGCAACCCGGCATGACGCCGGTAAAGGTCATCCTGATTTTTGCGGTCCTCTTTCGGGTAACGCTCATTGCCGTTCCACCCACGACTTCCGGCGATGCGTTTCGGTATGTCTGGGACGGGAAGATATTGACCCACGGCATAAATCCCTACCGTCATGCCCCGGAGGCCCCCGAGCTGGCGCGGTTTCGTGATGCGGTAGTTTTTCCGAACATCAACCATCCGAAACTTCCCACCATCTATCCGCCGTTGGCTCAACTCTGTTTTGCCGTCGCTTACGCCATCGGGGGGAATTCGCTTTGGGGCCTGAAGCTGCTGAATCTTCTGGCCGAACTCCTCACGGCGTGGGCGTTGTGGGTCTTGTTGAAACGGACCCGGTTGGCCGATCCATCCTGGATTGTGGCTTATGCCTGGTGTCCGTTGCCGGTCATGGAATTCATGACGGCGGCCCACATGGATGCCCTGGGTCTTCCGTGGCTGGTCATTTTCTATCTGGCAGCCATTGAGCGTCGCCCGGCTTTGGGGGCGCTGGCACTGGCCGGGGCGACGCTCGTCAAACTGTTTCCAGTCGTTC
>JAAFHI010000781.1 GCA_013298335.1 Actinomycetota bacterium | reverse complement strand
GCGCCAAATCCAAACCTTAGGTCGTGGGCAATCGGTTTCGTGCTCGCGCTGGTCGTCGCCCTCCTGCCGGGGCTGCCGGTGACCCCGCCGGTCGAAGCGGCTCCGGTGGTGGCGGGCGCAGTGAGCGGCACTATCGCGCTCACCAATTCGAGGAAAGGCGACCCGTCCAACGTGGCGGTCTGGCTCGAACCGGTCGGCGGCGGATACCGGCGTCCGGGTGGACGACCGGAACTGGTCCAGCAGGGAAAACGGTTTTCACGTCGCGTGCTGCCGATTACGGTCGGGCAGGAAGTCACCTTCCCGAATCAGGACCCGTTTCCGCACAACATCTTTTCAAACTCGGCGGCCAAACGTTTCGACCTCGGTCTGTTTCAGGGGGGCGAAAGCCGGACCGTCCAGTTCAACCGACCGGGCATCGTGCCGGTGTTCTGCAACATTCATCCACAGATGTCGGCCTACCTCGTGGTCGTGCCGTCGGGATACTACTCAGTGACCGACCGGGCGGGGAACTTCCGCATCGGGGGCGTTCCGAACGGGACCTACCGGCTGAAAATCTGGCACGAACGCGCCAACGACTCGCGGCTCGCGGCCCTCAGCCGGACCGTCACCGTCAGCGGCGGCACCAATATCGGAACGCTCACGGTGGACGAAGCCGGGTACGTCTTCCGCCAGCACAAGAACAAGTACGGGCGGGACTACAACTAGGCAGCAGCCAGTGGTCAGCAGCCAGTAGTCAGTAAATTTCAATGAGTGCGCGGAGCGCACGAAAGATTGTGAGCCTATGGCGCAAGCCATAGGACAACAGATCGGGCCGGAGGCGAGCGCATCGTCTCCGGCCCTCCGCTTTTCCACGTATGAATTTCGGAACCCACGGCGCACACTCTTTACCATCCCTGCTTTCCCTCTTGACTCCGTACTCCACTACGGGGTTTATGATGTTTTCGGGAAGGATAAAGGAGGACGCGATGAAAGCCGGACAACTTGCCAGGGAAGCCGCCGTCAACGTCGAAACCCTGCGGTACTACGAGCGGATGGAACTGCTGCCCGCTCCGCCCCGCCGGGAATCGGGGTATCGGGAATACGCTCAGGCCGATGTGTCGCGCATCCGCTTTATCAAGCGGGCGCAGGACCTCGGATTTTCGCTCCGGGAAATCCGTGAACTTCTCGACCTGCGGGCGGTGCCGGATACCGACAACGCCCGGGTCAAAACGCTGGCGGTCAGGAAGATCGCCGATATCGAACGGCGCATCCGCGATCTGGAACGGATGCGTGAAACCCTCGAACACATCGCGGGAACCTGTGACGGTGCCGGAACGGTCGGCGACTGCCCGATTCTCCAGGCCATCGAAGACGGAAACGGCTGTCATTCAACGGGAAAGGGAGAAACATCATGACGAAGGAAACATTGAAAATTCAGGGAATGAGCTGCGGACACTGCGTCAAGGCTGTCGAAGAAGCCTTGCGGGAAGTCGCCGGTCTGGAAGTCTGGCGGGTGGACATCGGGTCGGCGGAAGTCGAATACCCGGCGGAAAGCGTGCCGCGCGCGCGAATCGTGAGCGCCATCGAAGAAGCGGGATACCAGGTAATGGAGAGTTGAGAGTTGAGAATTGAGAGTTTTTGATTCTCTTCTCGGATTCGCCGGTTTTCCTTGAAAGGAAGGCGCTTATGGCCGCGACGACGATTTCGAAGGTTGAACCAGCCGTTCCGGTGGGGGAAGAAACCGAAGTCATTGGGGTGACGGGGATGACCTGCGCTGCCTGTGCCAACCGTATCGAGCGCGTATTGCGCAAGGTCGAGGGCGTTTCCGAAGCCTCGGTCAGCCTCGCGACCGAGCAGGCGGTGGTGACATTCGACCCGGCGGCGGCGGATGTGGACGCGCTCTACGCCGTGATTCGAAAAGCGGGATACGACGTCGTTCTTCCACAGCCGGAAGGTTCGACCGAGGAAGGCCCCGACCCGGGGGAGGTCGAACAGCGCGCGCTCGGATTCCGCGCCCTGACGGCGGGGCTGCTCGCCCTGCCGCTGTTTTTTCTGGAAATGATTCCGATGCTCGTTCCGGCGCTGGAACACTGGCTGATGGAACGGGTCGAGATGCGGACCCTGCGGTTTGTCTCGTTCGGGCTGGCGACGGTGGTCCAGTTCTGGCCCGGCTGGCGGTTCTACAAAAAGGGCTGGTCGGCGGCGCGCGACCTTTCTCCCGATATGAACACGCTGGTCATGCTCGGCACGACCGCCGCCTACGGCTATTCGACCTTCGCGACGTTTCTGCCGCGTCTGCTTCCGCCGGGGACGACCCACGTTTACTACGAGGCCTCGGCAACGGTCATCGCGCTGGTTTTACTCGGAAAGTACTTCGAGGCGCGCGCGAAAGGCCGGACCGGCTCGGCCATCCGTCATCTGATTGAACTTCAGCCCCGGACGGCGCGGGTCGTTCGCGAGGGACGCGAGGTGGACATCCCGACCGCGCAGGTCCGGCGCGGCGACCGGGTGATCGTCCGACCGGGCGAGCGCATTCCGGTGGATGGCGCGGTCATCGCGGGCGATTCGTTTGTGGATGAATCGATGATGACCGGCGAACCGCTGCCGGTCCACAAGAACATCGGCGATGAACTCGTCGGCGGAACCGTCAACGGAACCGGTTCGCTGACGTTCAAGGCCGAAAAAGTCGGCGCGGAAACCGTGCTGGCGGGCATCGTCCGCATGGTGCAGGCGGCGCAGGGCGCGAAACCGCCGATTCAGGAAATGGCCGACCGGGTGGTCGGGTTCTTCGTCCCGGTCGTGCTGGCGATTGCGCTCGTGACGTTCGGCGTCTGGTGGTGGCTCGGGCCGTCGTTCGGGTTCGCGC
>JAAFHI010000356.1:3028-4902 GCA_013298335.1 Actinomycetota bacterium | reverse complement strand
GTTGGGGGTGGCAATCACCCGCGGAAATGAAGGGATCAGGGATCAGGGATCAGGGATCAGGGATCAGGGATCAGGGATCAGGGATCAGGGATCAGGGATCAGGGATCAGGGATCAGGGATCAGGGATCAGGGATCAGGGTCGCTTTTCACAGGGAGCCGTCAAGCAAAGTTTTCAATTGGCTGTTTTGGGGTTTTCTGTTTTCCCTGATTCCTGGCCCCTGATTCCTGTTCCCTTTGCTTGACGGTTACAAACCCCCGCCCCTACTCTCCCGAATCCGTGTCATCCGTGGCCATATTTTCTTTTTTCGCCACGGATGACACGGATGACACGGATTACTTCCCGGAAAGACTTTTCAAAATGAACGCATTCTTCCGTCCGACTACCCGGACGTTCGTCAGCCTGTCGCTCGTCCTGGTGTTTTTCGCATTGGCCGCTGCCTGCGGCGGCAAGAAGCCGGAACCGACCGGCACCGCCACGCCGACGCCCGGTGGAACCAGACCGAACGACGGCAAGTTCCGGGTCGCGCTGCTCAGTCCCGGCCCGATCAGCGACAACGGCTGGAACGCACTCGGCTACGAGGCGCTCAAGCTGACCGAAAAGGAACTGCTCGCCACCATCGGCCACCAGCAGGTGAAGGACAGCCCCGCCGACCGCGAACAGGGTTACCGCGCCTTCGCGCAGCAGGGCTTCGACGTGGTCATCGGTCATGGCGGCGAATTCATGGATCAGGCGCTCGCCGTCGCGCCGGAATTCCCGAACACGACCTTCATCGTCACGGCGGGCGACAAATTCGGGCCGAACGTCGTCAGCGTGGTGTTTGATACGGGGCAGGCGTCGTATCTCGCGGGAGCGCTCGCCGCGCTCGTCACCAAAACCGGCAAAATCGGGGCTATCGGCGGGCAGAACATCCCCGCCGCAGCGCGCAACCTGCGGGCGTTCCGCAACGGCGCGCTGGCGGTGAATCCGAAAATTGACGTGTCCATCGCCTTCATCGGCAACTGGGAAGACACCGCCGCCGCCCGTCAGCAGGCGCTCGCCATGATCGACAAGGGCGCGGACGTCCTGATTCACGACTGCGACGCCGCCGCGCCCGGCGTGTTTCAGGCCATCAAGGAGCGCAACGTACTGATGTTCGGCATGCAGAAGGACCAGAGCGACTTCGCCCCGGACAACGTCATCGCCAGCGTGACCAGCCGCATGCCCGAGGGAATCGCCGATGTCGTCCGGCGGATTCGCGAAAAACAGCAGAAGGGCGAGGTCGTCCATCTGGGCATCCGCGACAACGCGGTCGGCTTCGAGATGAACAAAAAGTTCCGCAAAGGCCTCATCACGAAGGAGATGGAGGGCAATCTCAATGCCCTGACCGTCAGCGTTCAAAAGGGCCAGGTGGACGTTTTTAAAGAATAAGGATGAAGGATGAAGGATGAGGGATGAAGGATGAAAAAACCTGTTCCCGGAACATCCCACCAGAAATCAGACGCGCTGAATTTCAATGAGTCCCGAAATTTCATCCTTCATCCCTCATCCTTCATCCTTGTTCGCGCTGCGCGCCATCACCAAACGCTTCGGCGCGGTGACGGCGCTCGATGGGGTGGATTTCGACATTCGCGCGGGCGAGGTTCACGCGCTGCTCGGCGAGAACGGTGCGGGCAAATCCACGCTGATGAATGTTCTTTTCGGCGCGACCCGCCCCGACGCGGGAAACATCGAATCCTTCCAGTTTCCCGGCCATAAGATCAGGTCGTCACAAAACGCCATTGCGGCGGGCATCGGGATGGTTCACCAGCATTTTCATCTGGTGGAAACCTTTAGCGTCCGCGAAAACGTGCTGCTCGGAGACAAAAGCACCGACACGGCAGCGGTGCGGGCGGAA
>JAAFHI010000356.1:0-3018 GCA_013298335.1 Actinomycetota bacterium | reverse complement strand
CGATGCCAAAATCGAGACTCTTCCGGTTGGCCTTCGCCAGCGGGTCGAAATCCTCAAGGCGCTCTATCGCAACGCACAGGTGTTACTGCTCGACGAGCCGACCTCGGTTCTGACGCCGCTTGAAGTAGAGCGTTTTTTCGAACTCGTCCGCGACCTGCGCGATCAGGGAACGGGCATCGTCTTCATTACCCACAAGCTCGGCGAAGCGGTCGAACTCGCCGACCGCGTGACGGTCATGCGGCGCGGGAAAGTCGTCGCGACCTTTCAGAAAGACGAAGCCGACGCGAAAAAACTCGCCGAGGCGATGGTCGGTCGCGAACTCGCGCCGCCGCCCGCCAAAACCACTTCGCCGGGTAAAAACGTCCGGCTGTCGGTTGCGAATCTCTCCACCACCGCCGGTCGCCGCCTGCGCGACATTTCGTTTGAAATCCGGGCGGGCGAAATTTTCGGCATCGCGGGCGTGGACGGCAACGGCCAGACCGAACTCGCCGAAGCCGTCGTCGGGCTGATTCCGGCGCAGGGTGACCTGAAACTCGACGGCGCGACGCTTCCGGCGGGCAGAAAACGGCGGATGACGCTCGGCATTGGGTACGTGCCCGCCGACCGGCGCGCCGAAGGGCTGGCGCTTGATCTTTCACTGGCTGAAAACGCCGTCCTCGGTTTTGAAACGGAGCATCGCCGCCACGGTTTTCTGAACCCGCGCGACCTGCGGGCCTACGTCGGCGGGCTGATCGACCGCTTCGACATCCGCGCGTCCGGCCCGGAGGCGACCGCCGGTTCGCTCTCGGGCGGCAACCAGCAGAAACTTTTATTCGCCCGCGAACTCGCCCACGGCCCGAAAGCGCTCGTCGCGGTCAATCCGACCTGGGGCGTAGACATCGGCGCGGTCGAAACCATCCACCGTGAACTGCTCGACCTTCGCAAACGGGGCGCGGCGATTCTGCTGATTTCCAACGAACTCGACGAAATCCGCGCGCTCGCCGACCGGTTCGCGGTCCTCCACGACGGACGCCTTTCGAGGCCGCTCCCGCCCGATGCCCCCGGCGAGGAGGTCGGCCTGCTGATGGCGGGGGCGGCAGCGGAGGGATGAGGGATGAGGGATGAGGGATGAGGGATGAGGGATGACGTACGGGGGCTGAGTGGTCAGGTTCCGTCAAAATTGGATGATTTTGCTGAAAGCACCATGAAAAACGATATTCCAAAAACTTCATCGCCTGACGTTCCGCGTTCCGCATTCCGAAAAATTTCATCCCTCATCCCTCATCCCTCATCCCTTCTTTCCCTTCTCGTCGCTCTGCTCGCGAGCGCCCTCATCCTGCGGCTGGCCGGATACGACCCGATTGCGTCATGGCGGGTGATGGTGGAAGGCGCGGTCGGCGGGCGCTACCAGATTGCCGACACGCTCACGAAGGCGACGCCGCTCATTCTGTGCGGACTCGGGGTTGCCATCGCCTTTCGCGGCGGACTCTTCAACATCGGCGCGGAGGGGCAGTTGCTGGCCGGGGCCCTCGCCACGGCGTGGCTCGGCGGCGCGGTCGCGTGGGGACCGGCGGGGATTCCGCTCGTGCTCGGCGCGGCCTTTGTCGGGGGCGGCCTCTGGGGACTGTTTCCGGCGCTGCTCAGGACCGAGCGCGACGTGAATGAAGTGATCAGCACGCTGATGCTCAACTTCGTCGCCTTCTGGACGGTGAGCTGGCTGGTTCACGGGCCGCTTCAGGAAGCCTCGAAGGGCTATCCGCAGACCGAGGCGGTCGCGGCGGGGCTGAACCTGCCGCGCATCTGGATGCCGACGCGCCTGCACGCGGGCATCGTCGTTGCGGTGGTCGCGAGCCTCGTGGCCGCGGTGTGGCTGCGTTATACGGTCACCGGCCTGCGGCTGCGCGTGGCGGGCGGCAGTCCGCGGACGGCCCGGACGGCGGGCGTGGATTTTCGCCGGATGACGTGGCTGACGCTGTTCCTGAGCGGGGGCTGCGCGGGTCTCGCCGGCGGCGTCGAAGTGCTTGGCGTCAGCCGCCGCCTCTATGAACAGTTTTCACCCGGCTACGGGTTCATGGCGATCGCGGTCGCGCTGCTCGCGCGGCTCAATCCGCCGTTCGTGGTCCCGGCGGCGATCTTTTTCGGCGCGCTCGAAACCGGCGTCGGCGCGCTGCAACGCGCGGCGGGCGTGTCAGCCGGATTTGCGGGCGTCATCGAAGCCTCGGTCATCCTCACCGTCGTGGCTGGAAATGCCTTCCTTCGACATGGAATTTCACGGGCCTGAAATTCTGCTATAGTGCGCGGCGCACCCTGACCTACAAACTTTCGTCCGGTTCAATCTCTTCCATGAGTCAGTCGCATTCCCGAGTCGATGGGGAGTCAACCGAAATCGTCGAACTTCGTCGACGGGTTCGTGAACTCGAAGCCTCGCTCCGCGCCGTGGAGACGGAAAAGCGCGCCCTGCTCAACACCGTGCCGGACATGATTTTTCGCGTCAGCCGGGACGGGCACTATCTTTCCGCCGATGTGCGGGCCGAAAACGAGGCCGACCTCGTCCTGCCGAAACCGCTCATTATCGGCAAACATGTCTCGGAGGTGCTGCCGCCGGATGTCGGTCGCTCCATTGAGGACGCGCTGGCGAAAATGTTCGCCGAACGTCGTCCGCAATCCTTCGATTACCAACTCGAACTGCACGGCGAGCAGCGCATGTTTCGCGCCACCGGCAGCGTCGGCGGCGAAGACGAAGCCTTTTTCGTTGTCCACGACATCACCGAGCAGGACCGTACCCTGCGGGCGATGCGCGAGAACGAAACCCGCTACCGCGAAATTTTCGAAGGGGCCAACGACGTTTTCTGCCTGTTCGACCTGACGGGCAAATGTCTGGCGTGGAATCCGGCGGGGGAGCGGCTGTTCGGATATTCCGAGTCTGAGGTCTGCGCCATGCCGCCGGGCGGCCTGCTCGAACGGATCATTCCTCCGGAAAAGCAGGATCAGGTCCGCGAGGCGTTCCGGCGCAAGGCCCGCGAAGGCATTCCCGAAACG
>JAAFHI010000649.1 GCA_013298335.1 Actinomycetota bacterium | reverse complement strand
AGCTATTTCTTCAAACTCTCCGCATTTCAGGACCGGCTGTTGAAGTTCTACGCCGAACGGCCCGACTTCATCCAGCCGGAAGGCCGCCGCAACGAGGTTATCAGCTTTGTTTCCGGGGGTTTGAAGGACCTCTCGGTCAGCCGCGTGTCGGTGAAGTGGGGCATCCCCGTACCGGGCGGCGACGCGCATACGATGTACGTCTGGTTCGATGCGCTGTCGAATTACATCACTGCGCTTGGGTTCGGCAGCGAAGACGATTCGAAACTTCAAAAGTACTGGCCGAACTCGCTCCATCTCGTCGGCAAGGACATTCTGCGTTTTCACGCGGTCTACTGGCCCGCGTTTCTGCTCGCGGCGGACCTCGAACCGCCGCGCCGGGTGTTCGCCCACGGGATGTGGCTTTCGCAGGGCCGCAAGATGTCGAAAACGCCCGGCCCGGACGGAAGATCGAATTCCATTGACCTGCATGTGCTTCGCAAGTACTTCACGGCAGAGCAGGTACGGTATTTCTGCCTGCGCGAAATGCCCTTCGGCGAGGATGGCGATTTTACCTACGGATCGCTCGTGGACCGTGTAAATGCCGATCTCGCAAAAGGTTACGGCAACCTCGCCAGCCGGACGCTGACGATGATCCGGAACTACTTCGACGGTGTTGTGCCGTCCGTGCCGGAGGATGCGCCCGAAGACGCGAAACAGGCGGCAAATACCCTCGCCGAACGGTTCGCGGCGGGCGAGAAGAAGTACGACGAGGAATTCGCGCGTTTCGCCACCGGACGCGCGCTCGAAGCCGCGTGGGAACTGATAGGCGCGGTCGACAAGTACCTGAGCGACGCCGCGCCGTGGAAACTGGCAAAAATCGAGGGCGAACGCGCGCGCCTCGCGACGGTGCTCAACACCGCCGCCGAGGGCGTCCGTCACCTCACGGCGCTGATCGCCGACGTGTTGCCCGAATCCACCGCCGCGCTCTGGGCGCAACTTGGACTGGCGGGCGACGCCGCCGCGATGAACCCGAAACATTTGACGTGGGATTTTCCCGCGAACACCACCATCGGAGAGGTCAAAGGACTTTTCCCCCAATTGGAGAAAGAAAAAATAATGTCGGAAATCAAGGAAATCGAAACCGCCGCCGCCGCGGCCAATCCCGCGCCCGTCGCGCCCGCGCCGGAAGCGGCCCCCGCTGCCGAAGCCGTGCCTGTAATCGCCGAGGAAAAAACCTTCATCACAATTGACGATTTCGTGAAGGTCGAGCTGCGCGTCGCGCAGGTGCTGGAGGCCGAGCGTGTGCCGAAAGCGGATAAACTCCTGCGTTTGCAGGTGGATGCGGGCGAAGGCCAGCCGCGCCAGATTCTTGCGGGCATCGCGCAGTACTACGAACCGGAAGCGCTCATCGGTCGCAAGATCGTCATCGTCGCCAACCTCGCGCCGCGCAAACTGCGCGGATTCGAGTCGAACGGAATGCTCCTCGCCGCCTCGGTCGGCGAAGACGGTCGTCCGGTTCTCGCATCCTTCCTCGAAGACGTCCCGAACGGCGCCCGCCTCAAGTAAAAGGATGAAGGATGAGGGATGAAGGATGAAAAAAGCAGCCAGTGGCCAGTCGCCAGCCGCCAGAAAAACGGTGGGCAATCTGCCGCCGGTGACGAGCCGCCGGAGGCGGCGGCATATCGTTAGCCTACGGCGTGAGCCGTAGGAAAATCGGGGGCCCGATTGAACCGTTCGTCAAACAGGAACGACCGATGCGGATCATCCTTCATCTCATTTTGATTCTCCTATTTACGGTATCCCCGACCTGAATTTCACCCGCGAACAGGACGCCGCGGGCGGCTACAAGGAACTGGTCGTCCAGTCGGGCGCGGAATTGGTACCTCGCGGGAAGCGCCGACACTAAAACTCAGGACGCCCCGGCTTGGCGCATCGGCACGGGCGTGTTAAAACGAAAGTCCCTTGAAATTCCTGACGAAACGGGTTGGTTCACGATGTCCGGCACGCCCCCAACGGAACTGTTCGAACCGTACGACGAACTGATCGAAATTGAAGTCCTCGGCCAGCCGGTTCAGGTCCCCGAGAACAATCCCATCCTGCGCTGCTTCCAGTTTCTCGACCTGGAGAACATTTCCTACGGCGATTTCTGCTGGAACGGCGACTGCACCAACTGCCAGATCAAGGTTTTTCGGCCCGGCGAGGACCACCCCCGGGGGGCGCTTTCCTGCCGAATGACCGTCCGCCCCGGCATGCGGGTGGTCGAGTTGAGCAAACATATTCGCCTGAGTTGTTTAACCCCGACCGAGACGGCCCGGTAACCGATATTTTTCGGGAACCTTTTCACTTTTCCGGCGTGGGACGCTGATACTCGCCGAGTTTTCAAAGAAAAGGTAACAGGCCAATGAGTAGCGTGATCAGCTACCACGTGGAACTTGACTTGCCCCGTACGGTGTCGGTGGACGCCGCGAGCGATCATGAACTGGTCGCGGCGACCAAGGAGGGCGACGAAATCGCGTTTCAGGAACTCGTCCGGCGGTATCGCAATCCGATTACAAACTTTGTCTTTCGGATGCTGGACGACTATGACCGCGCGCTCGAACTGGCGCAGGAAACGTTTCTTCGCGTCTACGCCAACGCCGACCGGTATCAGGCCACGTTTCACTTCTCGACCTACATTTACCGCATCGCCACCAACCTCGCGATCAGCGAACTCCGCACGCGGAAACGCCGGCAACTGATCTCGATGTTTACGCCGTGGCGGCGCAATGACGAGGAGGACGAGCAGCAGCTCGATTTCCCCGATGAACGCCCGCTTCAGGACGTCGATCTGATCGAACGCGAACGGCGTGACGCCGTGACCCGGGCGATCAAGACCCTTCCCGAAAAGTATCGCGCGGCATTGGTCTTGCGCGATGTCGAGGGAATCAGTTACGAAGAAATTTCGACGATTCTGGGCATTTCCGAGGGTACGGTGAAGTCACGGATCAACCGGGCCCGAACGATGTTGCGCGAGAAGCTCCGCGCGTACCTGTAAACCTTTAAGGACGAATTATGGCGAACTGTCATATTGCACGCCGCCAACTTGAACTGGTCGAGTTTGACGAATCGGTCTTTCTCGGCGCCGATGTCGAACGTCATCTCGATGACTGCCCGGACTGCCAAACCTACGCCACCGACATGCGCGCCCTGCGCGAGATGTTGGCCGATCAACCCCGCGTGGTCACCCCGCCGAACTTCGAGACGGTGCTCAAGGCCCGGATTCGGCGGGAATCGCCACTGTACCGCGAACCCCGGCTGGCCTGGATTCCGACCC
>JAAFHI010000655.1 GCA_013298335.1 Actinomycetota bacterium | reverse complement strand
GCCGAGCGGGACCACGAGGTCGCCCGCGACGGCGACCGAATTGATGGTCGCGCCCGGCGCGGCGAGCGCCCGTCCGTAATGCACGCCGACGCCAATCTGGAACGGCGGATTTTCCGGCACGCCGTATCCGGTGGTCGCTTCCGCGAGATTGCCCCGCGTGTAGGCAATCCGCGTTTCAAACGCCGGAATCCGGCTGCGTTCGCCATTGTCGGGCCGCACCAGAAACGTCTGCGCGGTCGGAATCGGGCCGCCGAACGGCGCCAGAATCCCGCCTTCGATGGTGAACCGCTGGTTTTCGCGCTCCATCAGTTTGTAGGCAACCTTCGCCTGCGGCACCCAGTTCCACAGATTCCCCGACTCCGACAGCGCCGGAAAACCGACCTGCGCGAACGACGTCGGACTGAGCGGCGAAATGATCGGGTCGTCCTGCCCGGCGACAAAGGCCAGCCGGTCGTTTTCGAGCCGGACGCGCGCCGTCCGCAACCGCAATGTACTGAAGGCTTTCCCGTTGAAGACCGGCGCATTTCCGCCGTTCAGATCGAGGCTCAGATCGCCACTCACCCGCCAGTTTCCGATGCGCGGCGCGCGAAAGGCGAAGTTCAACTGGGTCTGGCGCGCAGTCGCGCTGAAGTTCGAACCGTTTTCGATGGTCCGGTTGCTCGGCGGCAGCAGCCACAGGCCGTTGAGCGCGTCGAACGTCCCCGCCGAGTTGTAGTAGGCGTTGAACATCACGATGCCCGAGAGTTTCACCGCGAATTTCTCGCCGGATTCGACCCGCGACTGGCTCTGTTCCTCGACGCGCGATTTGGTGACTTCGGACTCCTCTTCGAGTTTTTCGACCCGTTCGGCGAGCGATTCGACCGTCGCCGGTTTCGGGGCGTCCTCGTTGACCGGTTCCTGCACGTCCTGCCCGGTCGCGGCCAGGCCCGATTCAGGCTGTCCGGCGGACGGGTTGCCCCGGCCTTCCGCCGCGACGAGGCGGCGTTTGAGCGATTCGACCTCGCGTTCGAGATTTCCGGCGCGGGTGTTGGCCGATTCCGCCGAGTCGCGGGCCGCCGCCGCCGCCGCTTCCGCCTGCTCGATGCGCCGCATCAGTTCAAGCAGATTCGGCGTTCGGTCCGGCGCGGTCGCCGGAACGGGTTTCGGAGCGGATTTCGGGACCGGGTTCTGCCCGGTGGCCGTTCCGCCGAAAAAAAGAAAGCCGGTCGCCGCGAGCGCAGCCATCCGGATGAACGTCATGTCGGTCACCTTCATACGCGCACCTCCGAAGATTCCCGCCCCGGCGATGATGGCCGGGGCGCGGGTGGTTCCTGGCCGTTTGATAACGAAACCGGACTGGTTTCAGCGTGTCATTTTCAGAAAAAGGTGTCGGGTATCGGGTATCGGGTGTCAGGTTCCCCGGTGAATCCGATTTTTGAAACTTTGTAGAGCCGTTCATCGTACGCGCGCGATCCTATATATACATGCAGCGGAACGGTTCTTTTTCTTCAGGGATTTTCTTTCAACTTTTGGAGCGCCGCCTTCACGCCCGAAAAAGGAATGCGGTCGCTCGCCGTCAATCGGGTTTCCGTCCGGCGCGCGAAGTAGTATCTTTCCGACGCCGTTTCATTTGGACGGTCTTTTCACCGAAAATTCCGTCCACGGCTTTCACTTCAAAAGGAGAATGTTCATGACCGCTTCCGAAAACGTCGTTTCCATGCAGCCGGAAACAACCAAGAAAACCTTCGTCGAGCCGATGCTCGTCGAATTCGACAGCCTCGAAAAGCAGATTCAGGGTCTCCGGATCCTCGAATCCTTCACCGGCAGCATCCTCGCGCCGTAATTCATTCAACTCTTTCAACCTTTACGGGCGGCGTTCGACTTCAGGTCGGCGCCGCCCGTTTTTTCAGGCCCGGAAAAAAGAAATCCCAAGCAATATGACGAAATTCCGACTGTACGAACTCGCCGACTTCCTGTAAAAACCAAATCCGCGAAACAAAGTGAGTCTTAAATTAAACAATTTCAACCATTACGCGAAAAAATCTGAAGGGGAATACACGATGAATTCACGTTTCAATCCTGAGCGCCGGACGACCCTGCTGCGTTCGGCGCTGGTCGTCGGATGCGTTTCGACGATGCTTTTCGGTTCGCTGCCGGTCTCGGCCCAGAAGGGTCGCGCGCCAATCACCCGCCAAGCCACGCCGGCTTCGGAAGACGTGACGATGGCGGATCAAACACCGGTATACGCCCCGGTTTCGACGGATGCCAAACCGCTGCCCCCGACCCGCAACACTGCGGGCGGAACGGTGATCTACGACAACGGCGGCCTCGCCCCCGGCGCGACCGCCAGCAACGGAACGCCGGCCCCGTCGGGGTTCCAGTGGAGTGAGGTTCAAAACAACACCGGCAACCTGACGGAATCGAACACCAACGCGGGCTACACCGTAACGGGTACATTGCGTCTGGCTGACGATTTCACTGTCCCGACTGGTCAGTCCTTCACCATTACTTGCGTGGACGTTTTTGCATATCAGACCGGGTCACCCGCGACCCCATCGCCGTTTGCCACCCATACGCTTCAAATCTGGAACGGACGCCCCGGCGATCCGGGCGCCACGGTCATTTTCGGCGACACCACCACCAACCGGCAGATTGCCTCGGTTGACTCCGGGCTGTTCCGCCTTTTCAACAGCACCGTTCCGCCTCCGGGCAACGCCCCCGGCACGACCCGCAAGATCTGGCGCAACAGCATCGACGTCAATTCCGCCGGCGGCGGATTGACGCTCCCGGCGGGAACTTACTGGATCGACTGGGCGGCGACGGTGACCAATGCCGGGACCGCCTTCGCGCCCTCGACCACCGTGGTCGGCTCGCGCGGATTGCCCGGCTGGAACGGCCGCCAGTTCGTGTCTCCAAGCTGGGTTGACGTCTTAGACACGGGCAATCCGGCTACCGCGCCTGACGTGCCGCAGGATTTCCCCTTCAAACTCATCGGACCGGCGGTGACCGGCCCGACCAACGTCAACAGCCAGGTGTCGTTCACGACGACGACGCAGGGCGTGACCGGCATCACCGGTTCCTGCGCCACGGCGGGATACTCCAACCAGTACAACCTCAACGTTGACCTCCGGAACGTCGGGACCAACACGTTCACCAGCCCGTTCTTCTCGGTCGCCGAACTTCAGGAAGCCGGCGGCGCCGCGCCCACGAACCCGTTCCGCCTCCGCACCGCCGACGACTTCAACAACACCAACTGCACCGGCGGCGTCATC
>JAAFHI010001013.1 GCA_013298335.1 Actinomycetota bacterium | reverse complement strand
CTCCTACGATTTTCAGGAACCATGGATTCGGGCGGCACTCGGCTTCATCGGCCTCACCGACATCACCTTCATCACGGCTGAAAACCTGAACGGCTCCGACGCCGGACGCGAAGCCTCGCTCGAAGGCGCGCGCGCGGAAATCGCCCGGACGACCTCCGCGTAACGGCAGCTAGACTTTGCAGATTCCATCGCTCCAGCGGGGAAAATTTCGGGAGTTCCCCGATTTGTCCGCGTCTATCTTGAAAAAGACCCCAACAAAACCTGATTTTCCTTTGGCAGTTTCGGCGCAACCGCACTTTTTCCCCACCTAATGATCTTTGACAAATTAAATCGGCATTCTCGGCTCCGCCCGCATCGGGCGTTCCTTACTTTACGGCGCCGAGCGCGCGTTCGGGCCTTACGACGCGCTGCTCGCCAACACAGACATCGCCCCATCTACAATCCGCTGCCGAACAGCCCTCACGTCGAATGGTCCATCCTGGCGGCGGAAGCGGGAAAAACATCCTCTGCGAAAAACCGATCTCGATGTCGGCGGCGGATAAGCAGTCAAAGGACGGCGCGGCCTTTCCCGTAAAGAAACCACCGACGCCCGCTTGCGCGAACGCGGCATCACGCCCGTTTGGGGAGATCTGTCCAATCCAACCGCGCTCGCGGCTGGAGCCCGTGCCGCAGACGGCGTCGCCCACACGGCGTTCGTTCACAATTTCGGTACTACAATGCCTCGGTCGAAATTGACCGGGCCGTGACGGCGGCGCTCGCCCACTCGCTGGAAGGCAGCCGCAAGCCCTACGACGGCTTTCAACCAAAATAATGAGTCTTGGAGTCGGGAGTTTATGAGTCAAAAAAAAAGACGTTCAGGTCTTCTGCGTTTGACTCCAAAACGCCAAGACTCCCGACTCAAAGACTGAACAGGAGTGCATTTATGAAAGTACTGATCGTCCACGCCCATCCCGAACCGAAGAGTTTCAACGGTGCGTTGACCCAACGGGCAATCGAGGTCCTGACCGCCGCCGGACACGAGGTCAAGGTTTCTGATCTCTATGCCATGAACTTCGATCCGGTCTCCGACCGGCGCAATTTCACCACCGTCAAAAACGACGCGTTTTACCATCCGCAAACCGAGGAACTTCACGCAACCGAAAACCACGGCTTTACTCCCGACCTCGAAGCGGAGATTCAAAAGCTGGAATGGTGCGATACACTCATTTTCCAGTTTCCGCTCTGGTGGTTTGGGCTTCCAGCGATTCTGAAAGGCTGGGTTGACCGGGTTTTCGCGATGGGTCGAGTCTATGGCCCCGGCAAACGGTTTGAAACCGGCACTTTCAAGGGAAAACGCGCCATTGCGTCCTTGACGACCGGCGGTCCCGAGGAAGCCTACGTCGAGGGCGGTGCCACCGGCGATATCAGCATCATTCTCAAGCCGATTTTGCGTGGAATGTTTGCATTCACCGGCTTTACTGTACTACCGCCGTTCATCGCCTATGCCGCAGGGCGAGTTCCAGACGAAAAGCGCGTCATCTACCTTGACGCCTGGGCCGAACGGCTTCGCGCCATCGAGAAGACCGAACCGATTCATCCGTAAGCTTTTGGCACACCTGAAGTTTGATGGGGGCACAATCGCATCTTCATTCGCGTGGGTGGCTTGAAAATGGTCTGAGTTGGTAGAATTTGCCCACTCCATACCTCTTCGAGCCGCCAATGATTACCTTTCTTAATTTGATCGATGAGCCGAAATACTATGCCCATGTTCGTCAGATTCGCTGGCCGAACGGGTTGAAGTGTCCGAAATGCGGAAGCGAGACCGTCATCCGCAACGGTCATGACCATTACCATTCGGGACGCCAGGGCTACCAGTGCCACGGTTGCCGGGCGAACTTTGACGATCTGACCGACACGGTTTTTGAAGGTCATCACCAACCGCTCAAGGTCTGGATGCTGTGCCTGTAACTGAGGGGACTGAACCTGTCTAACCGTCAGATCGGTCACGAACTGGGCCTCAACAAGGACGATGTCCATCACATGAAGATGTCCTTGCGGCGGGGCATCGTGGATCGCCAGCCGACACCGGTACTCAAGAATAGCGACAAGTCGGACAAGGTCTACATCGTTGCTGGACATAAGGGACAACCGGCGGCGGTTGAAAAAAAGGGCGCTTCGGACACCGAAACCGACTGAAAGGCAA
>JAAFHI010001087.1 GCA_013298335.1 Actinomycetota bacterium | reverse complement strand
CTTCCACCGCTTCTGTCGCGGAGCGACCTCCCTCCGAATGGGCGACGGTGACGTTCAGGGATCAGATTCCAGCCAACTCGATGGCGGACAGCGTCGCCTCGAAGAACCTCCCCCGTCCTCCGCGAATGTCAGCCGCGGTGATGCGGCGGCGGAAAACTGAAAAAACAGACCGGCCAAAAACTTCGGTCCTTGGAATCCCTGACCAAATCAATACCGGGTCGCGAGACCATCCGGACAAATCCACCCTACCGCCGAGTCAAATCTGATATTGTTGGGAAATTCCATCACCCATCATTCACCCGCGAAGCCCCGTTACTCGATCCCACTCGGGCGGGCGCACTTTTTCATCCGGAGTATTCATCAAATGCCCAAAGCCTCCAGCGGCCATAAGGGAATCAGTCGCATCGACCACGAAGGCAAACACACCCACGGCTGGTATGTGCGGGTCTGCTTTGACCGGAAAATCCACGCGAAGTTCTTCAGCGACGCCTCGAACGGCGGCAAGGAGAAGGCGCTCAGAAAGGCCGTCAAGCATCGCAACGATCTCGAAAAGCAACTCGGCAAACCCCGGACCGACCGGATAGTCGTCGTTTCCAGCACCCGGAATACCACCGGCGTCATCGGCGTCCAGCGCACGATCAGGCAGACAAAACTCAAGGACGGCGCGGTGCTGGCTGGGGCGGTCTTTGAAGTGACCTGGAGTCCGGAGCCGAGCGCGATCAGGAAAACATCCTTTTCCATCGAGAAATACGGCGAGGAGGGTGCGTTCCTGAAAGCCGTCGAATTTCGTCAAAAGGCCGAAAAGAAGATTTACGGCAGAGTTATCCAGACAGCCATCCCGCCTTTCGCCGAGGTCAAGGCCCGGCTCGATGGCAACCAACTGACGCGCTCGGGGAAACGAAAGAAAAGAACCCCCTGAGTCCGGCAAGACGGCCCGAATGCCACCGGGAACATTCGGGCCGTCGTTGTTTGTCGCCAGGTAAGCGCCCCTGAATCAGACCTCGACCAGATCGGCGAGGGCCATAGTGTCCCGATCCGGAATGTCGCCGAAATACCTGGAAAACGTTTCGAGTCCCCAGACAATCCCCCAAACGGTGTCGCAATGAGGAGCACCACGCCGCGAAAACCTGGGAACGCTCACCTGAACCGCCCCGGTCTCTGTCGGGGAGAATGCCGATACCCCGTATCTTCCTCGATTCCTCCCTGGCAATCGGCCTCTTGCGTGGTGGAGATGTCGCCGGCATTGATTCAAAACAGCTCGTCATCTTAAAAGACGTTGCCGAGTTTGCCCCGTAAAAAACCACGTTCAAGTCCGGTGACTTTTTTCCGGGACACCAGCAACCGAAAAAAACTCCCATACTTTCTGAATTTGCGCTTCGAACCGGCCAAATCCGGCATACCGGGTTCGGCAAACAGCGGGGCGGAATCAAAAAACTCAAACCCTTTGTTGTCAAAAGCTTAAAGTTCTCGAATAACTGACACTTTGGTCAGTTATTCGAGGAACTGACCAAAGTGTCAGTTATTGGGCGCTCCCCCGGCTGACAGACAAAACGCCAGCCCGATGCCCCTGTGGACATTCGGACCGGCGTCGGTTTTCGCCATTGCGTTGGCGGTGATACTTCCAAATCAGATGGCGACGAGATCGGCGAGGAGGACTCCCGCCCAAAACGGCTTGCCGTTCTCACCCTCGAACCGCAGTTGAAGCATTTGTCCCGGCTGCGGCAGTTCGCACTCGCCTTCGAGGCCGACGAGTTCGGGTCGGGTTTCATGACGTATCACCCGAAACCGTTTCCCGATGTTCGCCGCGTCCGCCCAGTTACCCGGATTGTGGACAAAGGGCCGCGCCCGACGCAGTGCCCGTTCAAGCCTTCCCAGTTTCATGATTTTTCCTTTCGTTCTCTTCTGACCGAAGCGAAACCCGTTGGTTCGGGTTCAGCAAGTGGGGATGTTTTTTTCATGGCACGCCCGACAGAGCGTCACCAGATTCGTCGGATGGTTCGTTCCGCCCTGA
>JAAFHI010000699.1 GCA_013298335.1 Actinomycetota bacterium | reverse complement strand
GCGGCGGCAAGGGAAATACCTGCTCGATACTGGAGGCGTTCGACGCCGTTTCGGCCCTGACCGGAAAGCCGATGGTGTCCGAATACGTGGACCGGAACCGCGAGGGCGACCACATCTGTTACTACAGCGATCTTTCGAAGATCCGCGCGCATTTTCCCGACTGGTCACTGACCCGGTCGATCGACGACATTTACTCGGAAATCGTTCGGGCCTGGCACGACCGGCTTTCGAACTGAACCTGAACTCCGGATTTTTTTACCCGATGCCCCTCGTTTCCGTCATCACGCCGCTCTATAACAAAGCCGACTACATTGCGGCCACCATCGAATCGGTGCGCGCGCAAACGGTGTCCGACTGGGAAATGATCGTGGTCGACAACGGGTCGTCCGATAACGGCGCGGCGGTCGCGAAAAACATCGCCGATGCGCGGATTCAGGTGACCGAATCGCCGAAGCGGGGGCCGGGCGCGGCGCGGAATTTCGGATTCCGGAAGGCCATCGGCGAGTGGGTGATGTTTCTCGACGCCGACGACCTGATCGAACCGGACCACCTCGCCGCGCTGATGAACGTCTCGGCCAGCCGGCCCGACGCCGACATCGTGGTCGGCGGCTGGCGCGAGTTTGCCGACGGGCAGCCCGACGCGGTCGTCCATCAGCGTCCGATGGGGGAAGGGGAGCCGCCGGAAGTCCTCCGGACCTCGGCCATCGTCGCACCGCCCTGGGCGATTCACGCCGCCCTGGTCAGAAGGCGGGTGATTCTGGAAGACCTGATGTGGCCCGAGGAACTTGACACGGTTTCCGGCGAGGATGTGGTGTTCTGGTTCCGGCTGGTGCTGGAAACCTCGGTTGCCTACTGTGACGCCGTCGGCGCGCTCTATCGGGTCAACACCCCGAACTGCCGCGGACAGTCGCTCGTGCCGCGCAACCGGGTGCGTGAGTTTGATTTAGCCGCCGAATACAACGCGGCATATCTGGCCGCCACCGGGCAGTCCCTCACCGCCGGGCATTGCGAGATGTTCGTGCGGGTCTATTCGGATCTGTTCGGCTATGCCGAGCGCGTCGGGTTGCGGGATGTCTCCGCCGCCGCGCGCGGGCGGGCGGAAACCTGGTTGAAGCGGTATTTCGAGCGGTGCGCGACGCCGAGTGTGGCCATGCGGATGCGCCGCTGGCTCGGCATTCCGCTGGCGCGCCGGGTGACGGCGCTGCGGCAGCGAATTTCGTCGTAAAGGAGGTTTGGTTTCGTGGTTTCAACGCAAAAGGTACGTGATCTGGCCTTCAAGGTACGCTACGGGTTCCGCGGCGTCCCCTTCGACATCGCCGGTCAGACGATTCGTCTCGACGAATCGTTGCGGCGGTGGAACGTGGCCTCCGAAGGCGCGATGCAGGCGGTTTTCCGCGAGTTTCTGACTCCCGGCGGCGTCTTCGTGGATGTCGGGGCCAATTTCGGCCTCCACACGGTTTACGGCGCGAAGCTGGTCGGCGAAAAAGGCCGGGTCTATGCGTTCGAGCCGGTCCCGACCAATCTGGCGCTCCTGCACCGCAACATCGCCCTCAGCGACGTTAGCGGACAGGTGACGGTGGTCGAGGCCGCCGTCTCGAATTCGACCGAAGCGCAACTGACTTTCTTTCTGCCGGTCGAGGAAGTCGCCGTGACGGCCTCGCTCAAGCCGTCGCAGGGCAACCTCAAGGAAACGAAGGTCGCCAACCTGCGTTTCGACGATTACTGGAAGCCTATCGGCGACCAAATCACGTTGATGAAGATCGACGTCGAGGGGGCGGAACTCGAGGTTTTGCGCGGCGCGGAAGCCACGCTCGCCGAGCAGCGTCCGCCGCTGGTGATTGAAGTTCACGGATTTGCCCTGCCCGATTTCGGTGCGTCGGTGGCGGAAGTCCGTGACTTTCTGGGTCGGCTCGGATACCGTGAACGACGGTTGGAAGGCGACCAGTTCGCCGACGAGAAGTATTTTCAAGCACTCTATTTAGCGGAAAGACAATGAAGGATTTTTATTTGGGAGCCACGGTCGCCGTGACGGGCGGGCTGGGCCTTATCGGTTCGTTTTTGTGTCTGGAACTCCTTGAACGGGGCGCGCGGGTGGTGTTGATCGACGACGAGTCGAAGGGGACGTGGCGATACGTTCCGGGCTTGCGCGAGCGGGTCGAGTTCCGCAAGGGAACGCTCGAAGACCCGGCGTTTGCGCGTGATTCCATCGCCGGGTGCGATTACGTGTTTCATCTGGCGTCGCGCGCCTACGGCGTGGGCTACAGCCAGACCCACGACTTCGAGATGTTCCGGTTCAACGATCTCATCAATACCAACGCGCTCGACGCCATCGCCGAGCACAAGCCGAAGCAGGCGCTCGTGGTCAGTTCGAGCTGCGTCTATTCCGACGACGGCCCGACGCCGATGCCCGACTGCCAGCCGGTGACCGGCGACCCCGAGCGGGTCAACTGGGGCTACGGCTGGGCGAAGCGGATTCTCGAAAACAAGGCCACGGTCTATCAGCGCCAGACCGGCGTCCCGATCACGGTCGTGCGGCCCTTCAACATTTTCGGCGAGCACTACAACTGGGTCGGCGAGCATTCGCAGGCGATGCCGATGCTCGTCAAGCGGGTGCTCGACGGCGAAAACCCGGTCGTCATCTGGGGTTCCGGCAACCAGCGGCGCAACTACATCCACGCCCTCGACTGTGCCCGCGTGATGCTGACGCTGGTCGAAAACGGCTATTTTGAGCGTCCGGTCAACATCGGCCTCGAAGGCACCGTGTCGGTCAACGACCTCGTCCGGCGGATTGCCGAGGCGGCGGGGCTGGAAATCGAAATCGTCGCCGACCGGACCAAACCGGAGGGACGGTTCATCAAAAGCGCGGACAGCAAGCTCCTGGCCGCCGCGCTCGGCGACCGCTTCGAGTGGCGCGTGGATCTTTCGGAAGGATTGCGGCGGATGGTGAAATGGTATGACCTCACCTTCCGGACGGCGTGACCATCATGAAAAGTGGCGTCACGCTCGTCTCAACCATTCTCAACGACCGGGAAGGGGCCGAGGACATGCTCGGCGACCTGCTCGCGCAAACCCGGTTCCCCGACGAATTTGTGGTTCTCGACGGTGGTTCCAG
>JAAFHI010000991.1 GCA_013298335.1 Actinomycetota bacterium | reverse complement strand
GACTTCGGCGGAAACATTGGCGACCATCGGGACGCGCGCGTCATGAAAAGTGAGCGCGGCGAGATCGACGGCAAGTTTTTCCTCGGCGGGACGCATCAGCGAGCAGTGGAAGGGCGCGCTCACGGGCAGTTCGATGGCCCGCGCCTTGCGCGTCTTGAAGAGCGCCATGGCGCGCGTCACGGCGTCGCGGTGACCGGCGATGACGGTCTGTTCGGGCGCGTTGAAATTGGCCGGGCTGCACACCTGTCCTTCGGCGGCCTCGGCGCAGACTTCGGCGACGACCCCGGCGGTCGTCCGCAGCACGGCGGCCATCGCGCCAACGCCGACCGGCACGGCGGCCTGCATGTACTCGCCGCGCTTGCGGACGGTCCGCACGGCATCGGCAAAGTCTATGACGCCCGCCGCGACGAGCGCGCCGTACTCGCCGAGCGAGTGTCCGGCGACGAATTGCGGTTGATGTCCGCGCGCGCGCAGGACGCGCCACGCGGCGACCGCGTGCGTGAGCACCGCCGGCTGCGTGTTGGCGGTCAGGTTCAAATCCGTGTCGGGACCTTCGAAACACAGGTTCGAAAGCGAAAAGCCGAGCGCGTCATCGGCTTCCTGAAAGGTCGCCCTGGCTTCGGGAAAGGCATCGCACAGGGCACGGCCCATGCCGACGTATTGGGAGGCTTGTCCGGGGAAGAGGAAGGCAATCATGGGAGTGGTTAGTTGATAGTAGTTAGTGGTTAGTGATTGAAGCGAGGTGACCTGGAAATAATCCGGGCAAGAAATTTGCTGAAAAAGCGGCCACAAAAACTAACTGCTAACCACTAACTGCTAACAGCTAGAATTTGTATTGCCCGAGGCCGCAGCCGTCGAGCAGGCCCTGCACGTATTTGGCCTGGCCGTCGAAGTAGTTGCGATTGCGGGCGAAATCGCCGCCCTTGAGAATCGGGTTCGCGCTGGTCGAGGCGAGCAGCGCGGGACGATCCATGTTTTCGGTGATCCGCCAGAGGGCGAGCTGGACCGGCGTCAGGTCGAAGGGTTTTTCATTCGGCGAAGCGGGCGGCGCGGCGTCCGGACGGCGTCCCGAAAAACATGTCACGAAGGCATAGGCGTCGCCGGTCATCAGGTTCCCGATTTTGTAGGTTACGCCCCGCGTCACCGAAAATTTTTTGAAACTGACCGAGAACACTTCGAGCGAGTGCTTCCAGCTCTGTCCCGGCTCGATGGTGGCGCTTTCGCGGGACGTCACGACGAGATCCGTCACGCGGTCGGCGTCGCTGCGCAGGAGCGTCCCAGGCTCGATGACGACCTCGGTCGGTCTGGCCGATTTGTTGCGGATGGTAATGTCGATGATGCGTCCGTAGACCGTCTGTTCGGGTTGCAGCGACATCGAGATGTCTTCGACGACGAGATCGCCGCGCTCGAAGGCTTCGGCCAGCAGCGGACGCCGCGCGCTTTCGACCTTGCGCGCTTCGGGATCGCCGCAGGCCGCGCCGAACGTCGCCAGAACGAGCAGCGCCGCCGTCACCATTCGCCGTGCATTCGCCATTCCGCCTGCCTCGCAAAAATTCGTCCGCCCGGGATGGAAGCGGACGTCGTTCCGGTTGGGACTACCAGCGGAGCGCCATCGCGCCCCACGTCGCGCCCGCTCCGAAGGACGCGAACATCACCAGATTGCCCGGCTGGATGCGTCCGGACCGGACGCATTCATCGAGCGCAATCGGAATCGAGGCCGACGACGTGTTTCCCGTCCGGTAGATATTGGCGTAAATCCGTGACTCCGGCAGACCGAGCCGTTCCGACACGGCGTCGGTAATGCGCTGGTTGGCCTGATGCGGGATGAACAGATCGACGTCGTTCACCGTCAGCTTCAATTCGTCGAGCACCTGATTCACCGATTCGGTCATGTTGCGGACCGCGACCTTGAACAGTTCGTTGCCGCGCATCTTGATGTAGTGCAGCCGCTGGTCGAGGCTGTCGGCGCTCGCCGGATGGAGCGTTCCGCCGCCGGGCGTGAACAGAAGTTCCGCGTAGTCGCCGTCACTCTGCATCCGCGACGCCAGAACGCCGCGTCCCGGCTCGACCCGCGTCAGCACCGCCGCGCCCGCGCCGTCGCCGAAGATGACGCAGGTCGAGCGGTCGGTGTAATCCACGTAACGCGACAGGAGTTCCGCGCCGATGACGAGGACGTTTTTCGCCTGACCGGTCTCGATGAAGGCCCGGGCGGTGGATACGCCGTACACGAAACCCGAGCAGGCGGCGA
>JAAFHI010000711.1 GCA_013298335.1 Actinomycetota bacterium | reverse complement strand
TCGGGTATCGGGTATCCGGTTTCAGGTGAGAAAAAAGATTGACGAGGGCGGCCCGGCCAGAAATTCTTCCTGATCCCTGATCCCTGATCCCTGATCCCTGATCCCTGATCCCTGATCCCTGATCCCTGATCCCTGATCCCTGATCCCTGATCCCTGATCCCTCATTTTTCGCTACCTTCTCCGACTTTTTGCGGTCGTGAGGCATCCAAGTGCTATGATTCGAGACCATCAGATCATTTTGGAGTGTGTGTCGTGAAACAATTTCGTCAATCGTTGCGAACGGCGCTCGGTATCGGGGCGCTGACTTTCGGATTGAGTGTCGCGGTTTCGGCGCAGGAACCCGTGAAGCAGAATCCGGCTCAGGAAGGCGGCCAGGCGGCCCCCAATCAGAACCAGCGACCGGGACTGGACGCCATCTTCCGCGGTTTCTATGAGTCGAAACTGCTGATTCGCGCGCTGAATCTGACCCCGGAGCAGATGGGGCGGATGCGTGCGATGCAGCGCGAGGTCGGGCCGTCGCTCATTGCTGCCCAACGAATCATCCGCCAACGGCGCATCGCGCTTGAGGATGCAATCTTCAATCCGGAAACCGACGAGGCCGCGATCGAGCAGTTGGCGAAGGAACTCGCCCAGGCCGAGGGGCGCGCGTTGCTGATCCGGACCAGGATGCAGTTTCAGATTCGTCAGATTCTGACGCCCGAACAGTTGAAGACGTTCAATGAACTCCGGAACGAGGGCCGCCCACCGCAACCCAACCCGAACGGCCCCCGGCCCCCGCAGTAGTTGGCAAAATTTCGCTTCACAATTCCTGAACCCCGCGTTGTTTCTGGCGCGGGGTTTCGTTTGGGACCGGTTCGTGTTTTTGAAACAAAAAAAGCGCGGTGAGAATGCTCACCGCGCTGAGAAATTTAGAGAGGAGGAATGTACACTACGCCGAGAGTAAGTGACTCCGTCATTTGCAGGGCTTCAACTGAACAGCAATCCGGAAGAAGCGACGAATTCAATTACTTTCATTGGCTTAGAACGCCCTCCGAACGGGAAAGTTCCACCCGGTTTCCACTTTTTCCGAAAAAAATCCGGCTTACGGATTTTCCGACGCCAGTTCGTTCAGTTTTCCCCGCACGTCGCGCAACTGCTTGCTCACCTGATTCCAGACGAAGGCGATGACCTTGTCGGTCGGATAGCGGCCATTCTGGTTGTATTCGGTCACTTTCAGATCGGGGTAAGCCTGAAGCACCGGCTTGAGTTCCGCCGAATTTTCCGTGAGCGACACCCGGCGGTCCA
Organism: Actinomycetota bacterium; assembly: GCA_013298335.1. Classification (GTDB taxonomy): domain Bacteria; phylum Acidobacteriota; class Blastocatellia; order Chloracidobacteriales; family Chloracidobacteriaceae; genus JAAFHI01. The sequence goes on along the minus strand of JAAFHI010000711.1, from coordinate 1,796 downwards.
CGCCTTGCAGTGTCGCCCAGACCGGTTTGACCAGTTCGTAGCCGCGCAGCGCGTTGCGGAGGCTGTCGAAAAAGTCCGCCTGCTCCTTGTAATCGGAATATTTCGAAAGAAACGACTCGACCGCCACGCGAGCGTCCACGACGACGGCGTCATATTGCGCGAAGGTCGGCGACCCGTTGACGAGCGTCGCGATCCGGTTGAGCGAATCCACCGCGCGTCGCGCGTCGGCGACAAATTTGGCGTCCACGCGCTTGAGCGGTACGCCGAGGCTGATAACCGCGACGTTTTCGAGCGGAATGCTCGCCTGCTCGCCGCCCGCGTTGGTATAGACGATCTCCTTCATGTCGAGCTTGAAGAGTTTTCCGGAAACTTCCAGACCGTCGTTGCGGGTGATGCGGACGTCCTTGCCGACGAGCGGGTTGACCGGCGCGGCGACGGGCTTGCGAGGGCGGCGTTTCTGGGCGAACGCCGTGTCGTCAGCCGCCGCGAAGAGAAGGCAACCGAGCGCGACCGTTGCCGCGCCGCGAACGAAAAGCGAAAGAGGAAAGTGTCGCATCGGTGATTATTCAAAAGCCGCGATGAAGGTTTTGAGCGCCTGCGGGTCGTTGGATTTGATCCGCCCCGCGAGAAAGTCGCCCATGCCCGGCGTGTACTCGCCGTTCCACATCTTCAGAAACAGATCCGCCGAGGTTTTCAGCACCACGTCGGCCTTTTCGACCGTTTTGCCTGGTTCAACCCGGCACATCGCCGGATCGAGCGTCACGGTCCATTTCTCTTCATCCAGCGAGAAATAAAAGGTTTTCGCGGCCTTGACGGCACCCGCCTTGTACTTTTGGGGCAGTTTGGTGAACAGGGTTTCGATATTTTTCATAGTGGTCAGTCGCCAGTGGTCAGCAGTCAGTCAAAGCGGAAGGCCGGTGACTGCCCGCTGGCGGCTGGCGGCTGTCTACTGGCCACTTCCTTCACCCGCCGATGCACGACATGGTGCGGTTCGGCGGAACGAAGTCGGGCTGGTTGATGCGGTGGCCGGGTTCTTTTTTCGAAACGGCGTCCCGGATGATGTCGGCGATCTCTTCGCGGGTCGCGCCCGCGCGCAACGCGTCGCGCACATCGTATTCGACCGTGGAAAACAGGCAAGTCCGAATTTTCCCGTCGGCGGTGAGGCGAATCCGGCTGCACGCGCCGCAGAAGGGCTCGGTGACGGGGGCGATGATGCCGATTTCACCCGGCGCGCCGTCGGCGAACTTGTATTTGCGGGCGGTTTCGCTCGCTTCGCCGGGCACGCGGACGAGCGGAAACCGCGCGTCGATGCGGCGGTGGATGTCGCGTCCGGGATAGACCATGTCGCGCGACCATTCGCCGGGGCCGTCGAGCGGCATGTATTCGATGAACCGCATGCTCACGCCGTAGTCGCGGGCAAAGGCGGCGAAATCCTCGATTTCATGGTCGTTGAAGTTGCGAATGATGACGCAGTTGACCTTGATCGGGGTCAGTCCGTGGGATTGCGCGACCGTGATGGATTCCAGCACCCGTTCGAGCGCGTCCACTTTGGTCAGTTCCTGAAATCCCTTGCGGTTGAGCGAGTCGAGGCTGACCGTCACGCGCCGCAGCCCGGCGGCGGCGAGGTCGGGCGCGAATTCCTTGAGGAAAAAGCCGTTGGTGGTGAGCGCGAGGTCTTCGACGCCCGGCAGTTGCGCCAGATTCCGGATGAGGGAGATGACGTTCTTCCGCAACAGTGCTTCGCCGCCGGTCACGCGGAGCTTGGTGATGCCGAGTCCGACGAAAATCGAGGCGAG
>JAAFHI010000909.1 GCA_013298335.1 Actinomycetota bacterium | reverse complement strand
CAGTTTGCCCGCCTCGACCCACTGGGGCGTGAAAACGCCGCGTTCAAGCTGGTCGAGCGTCCGCTCGACGGACTGTTCCATCGGCACGCCGGGAATCGCGTAGATCGGGTGGCCGTCGGTCACGCGCAGCGACTCGACCGAGTGCTTGACGCGGATTTCGACCATGCCGTCCTTCTGCCAGTAGCGCATGTGCTCCAGCACCGGGCGATACTGCCCGCTGTTGCCGAGTACCAGATCGCCGCGTTTGATGTCGCGAATCGCTTTCGGGCCTTCGGCGGTGAACACCATCGTTTCCGGCGCGAAGCACTGATTGACCGCCGCGACCGACGAATCAAGCGTCTTCAGCCACGGCACGATGCCGTTCGAGTGGCCGTTGGTGCCCTTGATGAGCGAGCCCTTCGAACGAATCCGGTGATACGCCAGCCCGATGCCGCCCGCGAACTTCGAGAGCATCGCGACGTCGGTGTACTTCTTGTAGATGGATTCGAGGTCATCCTCCGGCGAATCGAGCAGAAAACACGACGACAACTGCTCGTGGCGCGTGCCCGAGTTGAACAGCGTCGGCGTGCTCGCCATGTATTCGAGGGAAGAGAGCAGCCGGTAGATGTCGATGGCTTCGTGGACCGTCCGCGCAAGGCCGCAGGCGACGCGCATGAAGAAGTACTGCGGCGTTTCAATGACGAAACGCTCGGTCGGGTGCTTCAACAGGTAGCGGTCATAGACGGTGCGGAGGCCGAAGTACTCGAAAAGGCCGTTCCGGTCGGATTCGATGGCGTCGTTGAGCTTCCGGCTGTTGGCCGAAACGAAATCGACGATCCGGTCGGCAATCAGGCCGACTTTCTGGCCCATCGCCACCGACTGCGAAAACGAATGGATTTCCTGATTCTGGACTTCCTTGTCGATGTAGGTCGCGAGCAGCCGGGCCGCGAGACGGGAATATTCGGGTTCTTCAACGATGAGCGAGGCGGCGGTGTTGATCGACAGCCGGTCGAGTTCGGTGGTCGTCGCCCCGTCATAGAGGCCGCCGATGGTCTTGGTCGCCACCCGGATGGCATCGCACTGCGAAAGCCCCTGTCCGCAACGACTTACGGCGCGAACGATCTTGTTGACGTCCACCGGTTCGAGCGAGCCGTTGCGTTTTTTGACCCGCATCGTGGTCGGAGCGGTGTCGGTTTGCCGGGCGGTCGCGGCGGCGGCTTCCTGGGTGGTCGTACTCATCGTTTTGTCTCCTGATTTTCCTTGATGGTTTTTATTTTGCGGACACGTCAGCATCCCTTTTTGTCTTGCGCCGGGGAGCGCACTGGGGACACGTACCCCCAAGACAGTGACGGCGGATTTTCCCCTGGGATTTCCTTGCTGGAACGCGTTGCGCCGGGCGCGTGCGTTTTTGGGACAGACCATCCTCAAGCGGAAAAACGGACTTTCCACGAAGGCCGCCAAAGTACATCCGATGGCGTCAAAGGTCTGTTTTTGATGGCGGTACTCTAAGCAGGGGGTGAAAGGGTGTCAACAACATCTTGTGGTTGTTTCAGGTGATAACACCACTGATGGGCTTCATCCGGTTGAAACCAAAGGAGAAAATTTTTTGCCGGGACGCCGCGCTTTGCCGTGAGCCGAAACCACCGCGGGCGCGGGATTCGGGAAAAGTCGGCTACGGCGCTGTACTTTTGGGACGGACCGCCTGAAGTTGCCGAAAAACCGTTTCGGTGAGGGTCCGGGTCGCCTCGAAACCGTCCGATGTGTCGATCTCGAAATCGGCGTATTTCCGCTTTTCGTCGGACGGCAACTGGAGGGCGATGCGCCGCTCCGCTTCCTCGCGGTCGAACCCGTTGCGCTTCATGAGGCGTTCCAACTGGAGTTCGGGACGACACCACACGACCACGATCTTCTCGAAGCGTTTCCAGCCGCCGGATTCGATCAGTAAAGCCGCGTCCACCACCGCGATGCCGTCCGGGTCCGCCGCTTCGGCTTCCTTCAGCAGACGATCCTGCGCCGCGTGGACGCGCGGATGGACGATGGCGTTCAGTTTTCCGAGTAAATCCTTGTTTTTGACCACGATCGCCCCGAGTTTGGCCCGGTCGAGCGTGCCGTCGGGAAGCAGAATATCTTCGCCGAAGGTGGCCACGATGTCGGCCAGTCCTTCGGTTCCGGGCACGACGACGTCGCGCGCGATCTGATCGGCGTCGTACACATGCGCGCCGAGTTCCCGCAATACGCTCGAAACAAAGGATTTTCCGACGGCGATTCCGCCGGTTAAGCCAACTCGTAGCATAAAAGTCTGGGGAGTCTGGGGAGTCTGGGGAGTCTTGAGAGTCGGGAAAACTGACTTCGACCCCCAGGACTCACGAACCCGCGAGCTTAAAAAGTCTGGGGAATCTTGAGGGCTTGAGGGTCTTGGGAGTCGAAAAAAACTGCTTTCGACTCCCAAGAC
>JAAFHI010001055.1 GCA_013298335.1 Actinomycetota bacterium | reverse complement strand
TAGGGGCTGAAAGCTTTGCGGGAATGGCAAGGGAAACGGGAATGCGCTTTTTCAATACAAACGGCCCGATGGAAACGGATATCCATTACGTGATCTCTCCGTTATCGCGCGTAAATCTCACGGAATTACTGTCGTTGATCGATCAACGGAAGTATTTCGTGCTTCACGCCCCACGGCAAACGGGGAAGTCGAGCTGCATGCTGGCGCTCGTCGAGGAACTCAACCGGGGCGGTCGCTATCGTGCAATTCATGTCAATCTGGAGCCGGCGCAGGCGAGTCGCGATGACGTGAACGCCAGCATGTTGACCATTCTCGGAGCGATTGCGGGCCGCGCGGAGTCAATTCTGGGTGACTCGTTCATGATGAATCGTTTCAACGCCGTCCTGTCCGGGTTTGGAGGAGGATTGGCGCTGAATCGACTTCTTGCCGAATTCTGCGCCAATGATCCCCGTCCAGTGGTTCTCATTCTGGATGAGATTGACTCGCTGGTTGGAGACACGCTGATTTCCGTCCTGCGCCAGATTCGTTCGGGATATGAGCAGCGACCGAAGGAATTCCCACAAACGGTGATTCTGTGCGGTGTGCGGGACGTGCGGGATTACCGGATTCACACTTCGGGCAAGGAAATCATCACCGGGGGAAGCGCTTTCAACATCAAATCCGAGTCGCTCGTGCTCGGCAATTTCACCCCCGCCGAAATCCGGACGCTGTACGAACTCCATACCGCCGAGACGGGACAACAGTTTGAGGACGACATTTACCCGCTGGTGTGGGACCTGACGGCCGGCCAGCCATGGCTCGTCAACGCGCTGGCGTACGAAATCTGCTTCCGCGCCGACCAGCCGGGATATGACCGCTCGCGACCAGTCACCGTCGAGATGGTCGAGGCGGCCAAAGACCGTCTGATCCTGCGCCGGGATACGCACCTCGACCAGTTGGCCGACAAGCTGAAGGAGCCGCGCGTCCGGCGGGTCATCGAGCCGATTCTCTCGGGAGATTCCATCGTGGAGAACATCCCGACCGACGACATTCTCTATGTCCGGGATCTCGGGCTCATTACCACCACCCCGGAAATCGCCATCGCCAACGGCATCTACAAAGAAATCATCCCGCGGGAACTGACCTTTTCAAAGCAGGTCACGATCTCCCATCAGACGGCCTGGTATGTCACAAACGAGGGACGACTGGATTTCGAAAAACTGCTGGCGGCGTTCCAGCAGTTTTTCCGCGAGAACGCCGAAATCTGGGTGGACCGGTTTGAACTGTTTCAATAAAAACTACTATAATCTATTCATATATGAGCAAAATGAGTAGATTTATTTCGATTGGTGAAGCAGCCACAGTCCTTGGCGTCTCTATCCAAACCCTGCGTCGGTGGGAGGAAACCGGAAAACTCGTTCCAAGCCGAACACCCGCCGGACATCGTCGGTATAACGCGGCACAGCTTGGGTCGACCTACGAACACGAGCCATACGATTCTGGGCCATACACTGCCACTTAGAGTTATAGAAATCCATTCTTCATTCGGCTGTAAATAGTGATTTAGAATAGGCTTACAGCTTCAGGGACTCAGATTTTTCGGATTGGCAACTTTTGGCGTTTTTCGTGCCAAAACCGAAAATCGCCGCCCTGTCAGTCCTCGAATTGCCGCTCCTTCGTTCCGGATCAGTCATCGACCACAACGCCACTCCCGGTCGCCAGGATGGTCGCTTTTTGACACTCACCTTCGTTTGCTGAAATCTTGGTTTGTGCAATCTGTTTTTATCTGAAACCCTCGGGAATGTCCGGAAAAGCCCTGGATATTGAAGATTCGGCGGGCAGGACGGTCTCAAATGTCTCACCACCGGGTTTCTTTCATGACGTCTTGAACCCCACGCTTTCGTTTCGGCGGACACGCTCACTTCTTCAATCCCCGCAAAGCGTCGAGCTTGAAATCAATGGGCTCGGTGTTTCGGCGAGGTTTGAAGCTGTAGGTCCCAAACCGGTTGATGTGTTCGGTCAGGAAGGGACTGAGCCGCCCGACGCTCTCCGGGGTGACCCGAATGCCTTTGCGTCCGATCCCGCGGATGGCCTTGGTCAGCGTCCAGGCGTTGTGCAGCACCAC
>JAAFHI010001051.1 GCA_013298335.1 Actinomycetota bacterium | reverse complement strand
GACGTGGTATCACGAGCGGTTCATTCCCTTCATTTCGCCGCTCACGCTCGTCGCCCTGCTGTTTACCATCGTCGTGATGTTCAGTCTCAAGGGAAGCCTGATCGTCCGGCTGCCGCTCGACGTGCTGTGGATCGCCGTTCCGCTGCTCATCTACTTTGTGGTGATGTTCGGCGTCAGTTTCTGGACGAGCCGGTGGTTCGGCACGTCCTACCCCAAGACCGCGACGCTGTCGTTCACGGCGGCGAGCAACAACTTCGAACTTGCCATCGCAGTCGCGGTCGCCATGTTCGGCATCAATTCGGGCGCGGCGTTCGCGGCGGTCATCGGACCGCTGGTCGAAGTGCCGGTCATGATTGGGCTTGTTCACGTCGCGCTGCGCTGGCGCGCCAGTTTTTCACCCGGCGCGGCCAAGCCGCTCGCCGCCTGATTTTCGAGGAAACTCATGAAACACATCGTCTTCGTCTGCATCGAGAATTCCTGCCGCAGCCAGCTCGCCGAGGCGTTCGGCCACATCCACAATCCGGGCGGCTTCGAAATCCACAGCTCCGGGTCGCGTCCGTCGGGCAAGGTGAATGAAAAGGCGGTCGCGGCGATGGCCGCGTTGAACTACGACCTCGGAACGCATTCCTCGAAATCGCTCGACGATCTCCCGAACGTGGATTTTGCCGCCGTCATCACGATGGGCTGCGGCGATGCCTGTCCGCATCTTCACGGCACGATTCACGAAGACTGGGGCATTCCCGACCCGAAGCACCTCCCGCAGGACGAGTTCAACCAGACCCGCGATTTCATCGAAGGCAAGGTGAAGGACCTGTTCGCCCGGATCGAGAGCGGCGGATAAGGCGGTTTTCAGGTAAATGTGATCATCTCGGCCCGGCATTCGAGATGGCGAACGGATTGCCGATGGAATCTAGCCCACGTCCGGAGCGCTTTGGCGAGGACGTGGGAAATCAATTGAATTCAATCATTTACGCCGAACATGAAACCCATAGCCTCGCCAAAGCGCTCCGGCTATGGGCTATCATCCAATCGGAAACCGGGCACGTTTCACCGAATTGAAACGTCGAATCCAGGCAAGACCTTCTACTCCGCGTCCTTTTGTGGAATGACCACGATCTGGAAAACGCCGAACGCCTCGTCGTCCAGCGTGGTGAACCCGATGCCGCCGTATTCAAACCCCTCGTCTTCCAGCACGCTCAGCGGAATCGGCTGGACCGCCGGGGCGCTCAGGAGCGACAGGCTGTGGGTGATGCGTCCCTTCGCGGCATCCACGACGAGGTGAAGCTGGTCGTTCGGAAGGTCGAGCCGCTGCACGATCCGGTCGGATTTGAGGAGCGTCGCGACGCCGTTCTCGACCTTGAAGCACCGGAAGGTATTCGGCGATTTCCCTGCCGGACCGGAAAGCTGGAAAAGGTAGTACCGTTTCTTATCCCGCGCCCGAAGCACCCAGCAGGCCCCCCGGCCATTGGTCAGCACCGCGTCGATTTCGAGGGTGAAATTCCGGTAGACCCGGTCCCGGACGAATCCGATGCCGCTTCCGGCGACGTCGAGCCGTCCCTTCGCGACGCGCCAGCCGGGCGGGGCGTCCCAGTAGGTCAGCCCTTCCAGAAACGAATCCGAAAAGGCTTTTGAAAAAGCCAGGCGCCTGAGTTCGACGGCCAGCGCGGCCCGTTCGTCGGCGTCGAAGGCGGTGGCCGGGAGTTCCTTTTTGAAGGTTTCGAAGCCGTCGGCCTCGACCGCGACGCGATAGGTTTCCGCCCGCGCGACCGGAATGGAAAGCCGACCGGTCGTCGGGACTGTGCCGCCGTCGATGCCGTTGACGTACACCCGCGCGCCCGCCGGGGCGGTCAGATCGAGCATCGGCGGTGCCTCGACGAGCGTTATCGGGATGCGGGCGTCCGGCGTGATGTCGGTCTGTTCATCGAATGCCCGGTAGCCCCGCTGGCGGATGGTGACGCGATGGCGACCGGTGGCGACCTTGAGCGCGACCGTTTTCCCATTGCGGAACAGCGCTTCGGCGGGCAGCGGTTTTTCATCGACCGCGATCACGGCGGTCGCGCCGAGTTGTTCCGCCGAAAAGGTCAGAAAACCGAAGCGTGGGAACAACTC
>JAAFHI010000197.1 GCA_013298335.1 Actinomycetota bacterium | reverse complement strand
GTCCGCACGGATGAATCCATCACCTCGGTCGTCGCCGTGTTTCCGTTCGGTCTGACCAAGCCGCTCACCAGACTCGAAAACGAGGACGTCTGGGAAACGCGCTTCCTCGCGCCGAAGGAAATGAACGACGGACGGTACCAGTGCCGCCTGATTCTGACCGACACGCAGGGCAACGTGTATCAGGAGACGAAGGGCTTCGTCATCGACAGCCATCCGCCGCAACTGACGGCGAAAACCTCGACCGCCGTCGGACGCGCCGGTGAAACCGTCGAAGTCACCGTTGCCGCCGACCGTGACACGCGCCGCATCGGCGCGCGGCTCTTCGGTGCGCTGCCCGTCCGCGTCGCGTGGGACGACAAGCGCAAGACCAACGTCGGCACGCTCCGCATTCCGCCGGGTCTGCCCTCCGGCAAATACACCATCGTCGTCACCGGCGAGGACTTCGCCCACAACGTCACGAGCATCGAGATTCCGCTGGAGATCGTCGGGGGATAAGGAGTGACGCCTCGATGAGAATCGACGAAATCCGCATCCAGAACTTCAAGCTCTTCAAGGATCAGTCTTTCCGCTTCCATCCGAACTTCAACCTCGTCATCGGGGTGAATGGAAGCGGAAAGACTGCGCTTTTGAATGCCATCAGCGTCGCGATGGGGGCGTTCGTCTACGGTATTTTTGACGACCGTGAACGCCGCCGAATGATTGACGAGAATGAAGTGCGGGTCGCGGCAAATAAAACGGGGGATGCTTGGCGATTCGATCAAATCCTTCCTTGTTTGATTGAAGCTCAGGGAGAAGTTCTTGAAAAAAAAGTTGAATGGACACGGGAATATTCTCCGAGCTACACAACGGTTCATTCCGAGTTCAACTTCAAGCAGAATCTTACTTCCGCAATTAACGCCGCCGAGCAAGGCAAGTGGGAAACGCTCCCTGTTCTTGCCTTTTATGGGTGTGATCGACTTTGGAAACAGTCAGAAGCGCTCATTTCAGATTTACAGGCGGCAACACTTCAGGTTTCGAGGCTGGACGCATTTCAAGATTGCTTTCACACCGGCGCGAATGACCAAGCCTTTTCCAACTGGATCGTCTCCAAAACCCTCGAACGACTTGCCGCCACCCATCAAAATAACAGAATCAAGACCGATCGTGTTGACGAGCTTGCCATTGTAAATACTGCTATTTCGGAGTGCTTTGAAAAGTTCAAGGAAATTCGTTATGACCTGTTTCAAAAACTGGTCGTCGTTGAGTTTGAAGACCGCGACCCCGTTCCCTTCAGCAACTTGAGCGCCGGACAGCGGGTTTTACTCGTGATGGTCGGAGACATTGCCCTCCGCGCAACGATTCTCAATCCGCATCTCGGCGAAAACGTACTGCTTGAAACACCCGGCGTTGTCCTTGTTGACGAACTCGACCTGCACCTCCATCCGAAGTGGCAACGTCGGGTCATCGAGGATTTGCGAAGAACTTTCCCGAAGATTCAGTTCATCTGCACGACACACTCGCCGTTCCTCATTCAATCTCTACGTTCCGGCGAGGAGTTGATTTCGCTCGACGGCGAAGAAGCTTCAAGCCTGGACAACCTCGGCATTGAAGAAATCGCGGCTGAAGTCATGGGTGTTGACGATCTCGAATTCAGCCAGCGTTACAAACAAATGCTTGAAGCGGCGAATGAGTACCTTGACGATCTTGATAAGGCCGATAAAACACCGAAGGAAAGACTCGAAGCGTTCAAGGACCAACTCGCCAACCGAATCGCTCCCTTTGCGGATAATCCCGCATTTCAAGCTTTTTTGGAAAGAAAGCGAATTGCCAAGATAGGTGAATAAATGCGCCCGGTTCGGAAAGGCTCGGCTTACAAGTACACGGACGGAGATGACTACCCTAAAGCCTGCGACGGGCTGGGCGAGCGGCTCGGTTGGTATTGCAGTTATTGCGAACAGCGGAATCCAAGCGGTATTGCCGTTGAACATATTCAGCCCAAGGCACTGCCCGCGTTTGCTCACTTGGAATGCGTTTGGTCGAATTTTCTTCTGGCGTGTTCAAGCTGTAACTCCTGCAAACTCACCAAGGGCGGGGATGTCCATAATTGGATCATCCCTGACCGCGACAATACGTTCGTAGCATTCGTCTACCGACCAGACGGAGTTGTTGAAGTACAACCGGGCCTTGATTCAATCGCAAGTTCGCAAGCTCAGGCCACTTTGGACCTTCTCAATCTGAACAAGGCGGACAGAACACGCCTTCGACGAGAACGGTTGTTTCAACGGAAGGAAGTCTGGCTGGAAGCTTTGGATGCTCGACAAGATTGGAATGCCCAGCCAATCAGTGAAGTGGCGAACAGAATCGTAACCGCCGCAAAATACGCGGGATTCTTCAGCATCTGGATGGCCGCGTTTGAAGATGTTCCCGAGATGCGGCGGCGCTTTATCGAAGCATTCCCCGGCACGGAAGATCGTTGTTTTGACTACCAGACGACGCAGCCGATTTCTCCACATCCAAATGAAGACAATTTGCCGCACGGCGGCAAACTTTAAGCAATAACCGCAACGGGACCTGTGTCGCTAGCCCGACCGTGAGGGAGGGCGCAAACATGACGCCCTCCCTCACGGTCGGGCTAGCGACACACAATCTGGCACGCACGTTTTTCGTCAGTACGCTTTATGAAACCAGCCCATCGCATCGCCGTCATCGGCGCCGGAAGTTGGGGAACGGCGCTCGCGCTCGTCGCGGCGCGGCGAGGTGCGTCCGACGATGGCGCGCGGACCGTCACCCTCTGGGGACACCGTCCCGAACACATCGCCGAAATCGTCGCCGACCGTGAAAACAAGCGCTATCTCGCGGGGTTTCCCTTCCCTGAAAACCTCCACGCGACCGACCGGCTCGACGTGGCGCTCGACGGCGCGTCCATCGTGCTGATGGTCGTCCCCTCGCATGTCACGCGCGCGACGCTGGTGGAGATGAAGCCGTTCGTCAAACCGACGACGGTTTTCGTCAGCGCGACCAAGGGCATCGAGACCGATACCCTGATGCGGATGTCGGAAGTGACCCACGACGTTTTTCATGAGGAATTCGAACCGCGCTACGTCGCGCTGTCTGGACCGAACTTCGCGTACGAAGTGGCCAAGGGCGATCCGACCGCGACAGTCGTCGCCTCGTTCGCGCCGCGCTGGGGCGAGTACGTCCAGCGGGAACTGAGCATTCCGACCTTCCGGCTCTACACCAATCAGGACGTCACCGGCGTCGAGATCGCGGGCGCGGTCAAGAACGTCATCGCCATCGCGGCGGGCGTCATGACCGGCCTCGGCTTCGGCCACAACACGGTCGTCACGCTCATCACGCGCGGCCTCGCGGAAATCACGCGCCTCGCGGTCGCGCAGGGCGCGCGCGTGGAAACGCTCTCCGGACTGGCCGGCGTCGGCGATCTCTTTCTCACCGCGACCGGCGGACTGTCGCGCAACCGGCACGTCGGCGTCGAACTCGGCAAGGGTCGTACGCTCGACGACATTCTGGCCGGAATGACCAACATCGCGGAAGGCGTGAAAACCACCAAAGCCGTGTATTTACTCGCGCAAAAACACAACGTGGACATGCCGATGACGCGCGGGATGTATCAGGTTTTGTATGAAGGCCGCAGCGTCCGCGACGCCATGGCCGACGTGATGGGACGCCCGTTGCGCCGTGAGTATTAAAGAAGATGCTTCGCGCCCGCCTTCGCAGCCTGCGCCGCGCGCTGACGACCCTGCCCTCCCGGCTGGAATGGCTCTGGTGCGGCGGCATCGCGGCGCTCTACTTCCTGACGGTTGGTTTGCTTGGAATATTTTCCGGCTTTCTCAATCCCGGCCCGGCGGCGCTTCCCGGTCGGGTCCTGCCGGTGTTCGCGTTCATCATCGCGCTCAAGCCCTGCCTGCTTGAAGAACTCGTCTATCGGGGATTGTTCGTTCCGCACCGTGAAGAAAAAGCGACGGTGCGATCCGTCCTCATTCAATCGGCGGTCTCGCTCGCGATCTTCATCGCCGCGCATCCGCTGAACGGCAGGTTCCTCCGTCCGCAAGCCTTCGATGCGTTCAGCCATCCGGTCTTTCTGGTTTCGGCGGGGCTGCTCGGCCTCGTCTGCACGCTGACCTATCGCAAAACCGGCTCAATCTATCCGGCGGTCGTCATTCACTGGCTGACCGTCTTCGCGTGGATTCCCTTCCTCGGCGGAAAACACTGGCTCGAATAGAACTCCGATTATTTTTCCCGAATGACCGCCTCGGTCACGGTGATGCAGTCCCGCGCGGGCGCGACGTCATGTACCCGCAGGACATGCGCGCCGCGTTCGACGGCGAGCGCGGTCGTGGCGGCGGTGGCAAACAGCCGGTCGTCGGGATGATCGCGTCTGGCGGCCACGCCGAGGAACGACTTTCGCGAAGTCCCGATCAGCAAAGGAAAACCGAGCGCGGCCAAGCGGTCGAATCCACCGAGCAATGCGAAATTGTCGGCGACGGTCTTGCCGAACCCGATGCCCGGATCGAGAACGATGCACTCGGGCGCGATGCCCGCGTCCAGCGCGAGCGCGAGGCTGTGACGAAGGCCGGCCTCGACGTCCGCAAAAATGTCATCGACCGGCGGCAGGCCGTGGAGCGCACCGGGCGTTCCGCGGCTGTGCATCAGAACGACGCCCACCCCGGCGCGGGCGACGACCTTCGCCAGTTGCGGGTCAAACCGGAGGCCCGAAATGTCGTTGACGATATCCGCGCCGGCTTCGATGGCGGCCAGCGCCACGTCGGACTTGTAGGTATCCGCCGAAATCGGCAGGTGCGTGACCGCGCGCAGCCGGGCAATGACCGGAACGACCCGTGCGGTTTCCTCGTCCGTCGAAACCGTCGCGGCACCGGGCCGGGTTGATTCCCCGCCGACGTCGAGGATGTCGGCACCGTCGGCGATCATCCGTTCGGCCTGAACCAGCGCCGGTCCGAGCGAATCAAACCTTCCGCCATCGGCGAAGGAATCCGGCGTGACGTTGAGAATTCCCATCACGCGGGCGGTTTCACCGAGAACGAGGGTTTTGCCGCCACAGCGCCATTCAAAGCGGCGGCGGGTAGTATTTCGAAGCGCCAGCGCCCGGCGCAGGGCCTCCCGGTTGCCGTGCCAGATAAACCGTTCGAACGCCGCGTCCGGCAACAGCCATTCATGGGCGTCGTGTTCGCCGGGATCGGTCCGGATTTCAACCTCGGGGCCGATGAAAATGGCGAACGCCGCCTCGTCATTGTGGGTCGTGCCTTGCGGGTAGTTGACCAGCCATTCACGTTTCAGGGCATAGCTGTGGCAATAGCCGAGGTCATGGATATCGGACGGGGCGACGTGGAGATTGAGTTCCTCCCCGACTTCGCGGCGGGCGGTCTCGGCGAACGACTCACCGGCCTCCACGCGCCCGGTGACCGGTTGCCAGAAACCGCCCCGGGCGGGAATTCGACGCAGGGCCAATACTTCGCGCCCGTGAAACGATTCGCGAATGATGACGACTTGAACGGAACGGGGAATTCTCATGATGTTCGAATGCGGATGTGTGATTTTCGGTTGCGGAATACAAAATTGCCAATCGCGAGCCAAAAAGCAATAAATGTGAAAAGCTGTACTTTTCACCCCCCACGATTTCTTGTATTCAAACCTTGGTTCTTGCGAAAAGGCGGCCATTGTTCATAATGGCGTTCACGCAAAGCCAATCAATCTTTCTTTCATCCTAGGGGGAAGACGTCCCCTTAGCCGTCATGGCAAGGGTTCGTTCGAAAAAAAATCCGGATGAAACAAGTTATCACCATTGCCCTCAATACCTTCCGCGAATCGGTCAGGGACAAGGTTCTCTACAACCTGATCGTCTTTGTCTTTATCCTCATTGGCGCGTCACTCTACATCGGCGAACTGTCAATCAACCAGGAACGCAAGGCCCTGATCGATCTCAGCCTGAGCGTCATGCTGCTGTTCGGCTACCTGATCGCGGTTTTCATCGGGACCGGTCTCGTCTACAAGGAAATCGACAAGCGCACGATCTACAGCATTCTGTCGAAACCGATCCATCGCCACGAATTCGTGCTTGGGAAGTTCCTCGGTCTGGCCATGACCCTGTTCGTCAACTGCGCGATCATGCTGGCGGGAATCCTGGCGGTGCTCGCCTACTCAAGGGGCGGATTCGACGCCGGATTATTGAATATCGTGCCCACGGCGTTTCTGCTCTATCTGGAACTTCTGCTGGCCACGGCGCTCGCGCTTCTGTTTTCGTCATTCACGACGCCAACGCTGGCTGTCTTCTTCAGCATCATCGGCTACATCATCGGGAATTTCACTTCCGATTTGAAATTGTTCGCGGATGTCATGAATGTGGAGACATACCCGTCGCTGAAAATCGCGCAGACCGTGTTGCGTACGCTCTACTACCTGCTTCCGAATCTGTCCAACTTCAATTTCATTACCCGAACGTCGCACGGCATTCCGGTCACCGGAACCCAGGTCGGAATCGCCGTCCTGTATTTCTGTGCCTATCTTCTGATCCTGCTGTCATTGACGGTGGCCATTTTTCAACGGCGCAACTTCAAGTAAACGTGGAATTTGTA
>JAAFHI010000295.1 GCA_013298335.1 Actinomycetota bacterium | reverse complement strand
TGCGCCTTCGGGTACTGGACGAAGCCAGAAAAATCCTCGAACAAAATTAGTGGTTTCGGCTGCTGACATACCGTTGTCACGGTGGCCGTCTACAGTCGCGGCGTTGTCGATTTTTCCAAAAACAAACCACCGCACAGGAGAACGAAAGATGTTTCGCAAACTGGATGATTTCTTCAAATCGTGGAAATACGAATCGGAAGCCACTCTCAAGATTTTCGGGGCGCTGACCGACGAATCCCTGTCGCAGTCAGTGGCCGACGACCACCGGACGCTGGCCCGGATGGCGTGGCACATCACCCAGACGATTCCCGAAATGATCGGTCGGAACGGACTGAACATTTCAGGTCCGGCCTACGATTCCACACCGCCGGAAAAGGCGGGCGATATTGCCGCCGCCTTCGAAACGGCTTCGGCCTCGCTCGTGGAACAGATTGCCGCCAACTGGACTGACGAAACGCTTCTCGCCGAAGACGATATGTATGGAGAAACATGGGCGCGCGGCTACACGCTGTTCGCCCTTTCAATGCACCAGGCCCACCACCGCGGCCAGATGACCGTCCTGATGCGCCAGGCGGGGCTGAAAGTGCCCGGGATTTACGGCCCCTCCCTTGAGGAATGGGTTGCCTACGGTGCGCCCGCCCCCCAGGTGTAGGACAAAGGATGAAGAAAAGGATGAGGGATGAAGGATGAGGGATGAAAAAAGCGGCTGAAGCCTGAAGAAAGGACTTGACGGGAAAAGCGCAAAACCGACCATTTCCTTCATCCTTCATCCTTCATCCTTCATCCTTCATCCTTCATCCTTCATCCTTCATCCTTCATCCTTCATCCTTCATCCTTCATCCTTTCGTAACAATTCAGGTCCGATAGCCGCCCTGCCCACAAGGTCAGGGCTGTTTCTTTTTTAAGCCCAGTTCACGAGGCTTGTTCTGGAATCGCCCTGTTCCTGGAGGGCAGGGCTGTTTCTTTTTTAAGCCCAGTTCACGAGGCTTGTTCTGGAATCGCCCTGTTCCTGGAGGGCAGGGCGAATGGCAGAGGCTGAACAGGTACACCCACTCTTCGCAAGTTGGGAATTTGAAATCATTTCCATCTTTCAGAAACTACAATTCGAGATATTTTTAATTTGAAAATCGTTTCCAGTTTTTTTATGTCATAACTTTGGTGTGCCTACGGTAAGTTGTTGTTTTATAAAAGAAAATAAAGAGAATATCATTTTCAAATCTGCTTTTTCATTTCTATTTCAATTCTAATTAATGTTTAAAAATAAATTCATTTCCCTCTCTTTTTCATTGATTTTTAATCCGACGGCCCGGTAGCTTCGAAATAGGTTGATGTCCCTCTGAGGAGCTGTATATGCCGTCCCTTCCGGTCATGTTTCGGATTCTTGCCGGTATCATGTTGCCGCTGTTTTTGGTGGCTGCCGGAAGGGGAGCGGACGGCGCCTTGGGACAGAAACCCAAGCCGGTCCTGATTACTCAGGAAGACAATCACCGGACGTTCACGGTCCCGGTCGGGACTCCGGTTCGGATTACGCTTCAAGGTCGCCCCGGAACCGGATTCGGCTGGTTCCTTCTTCACGGCGACCCAAAGGTTCTCAAACCTGTCGGAACACCCAAAAGCGAAGCCCCGAAGCCCGAACAAAAACTGGACGGCATTGAACTGACCGTTTTTCGGTTCAAGGCCATGCGCCGGAAGTCCTGCACGCTTGAATT
Organism: Actinomycetota bacterium; assembly: GCA_013298335.1. Taxonomy (GTDB): domain Bacteria; phylum Acidobacteriota; class Blastocatellia; order Chloracidobacteriales; family Chloracidobacteriaceae; genus JAAFHI01. The sequence continues at coordinate 3,759 of JAAFHI010000295.1, read as the reverse complement.
CGTCTATCGGCGTCCGTGGGAAAAGGACGTTCCGCCCGCCGAAACCTTCACCGTTGAAATCATCGTGGATGGAAAAAAGACACCCGGATAAGCCGGTTGTCATTCCCATGGTTGGTTCACCCGGTTCTTTTTCATTTCTTCACTTCTCAAAAGACCCACTGGATAAAACAAGGAGGATTTATGAACATTCGTCGGTTTCTTTCCGTGACCACCGCCGGGGCCCTGTTGTTCGGGCTGGGCATCATCCAGACACCTTTCCAGAAAACAATTTCGGCCCAGCAGATCGGTCAGGGAGGGGATTATGCTGCCCGTGAATTGAAGGCTTCTCCCCAGATCAAGGCCCAGCTTCAGAACTTTCGAAGCGAAATCCTGAACCAGAAGTTGACCTTTCAGGTCGGGTACACGGAAGCGATGGACCGCACCATCTCGCAACTGGCCGGATTGAGCGTGCCGGGAGACCTCGCCCAGAGTTCCCAGCAGCAAACCTCGCTGGCCATGCAGGTTGTTCAAGTGGACAACTCGGCCCGGGAGGAATATAGCCGGGCCAATCCGAACAAGAAGCTGCCGGAATTGCAGTTGAGCTGCAACCCCGGTCTGGGGGCGTTCGACTGGCGCAAACTCGGCAAGGTGACGGGCGTCCGGAATCAGGGCGGCTGCGGCAGTTGCTGGGATTTCGCCACCGTCGGGGCCTATGAGAGCAGTTACCTGATCCGGAACGGCGGGACGCCGGATGCCTCGGAACAGGAAATTCTCGATTGCAATCCGTGGGGCTATAGCTGCGCCGGCGGATGGTGGGCGTTCGATTACTTCATCGGCACCGGCGATGAAAGCGAAGGCGCCTATCCCTACGTCGGGACCAAAAAGGCCTGCAAGGCGGTCGCCTCGAAGTCCTACCGGGCTATTGCGTGGGGGTATGTAAAACCCGGCGGCGGTGTCCCCTCGGTCAGCGAACTGAAGCAGGCGCTGTGTACCTATGGTCCGCTGGCCGTGGCGGTGCGCGTGACCGGGAAGTTTCAGGGGTACACCGGCGGCGTCTTCAACGAAAACGACACCGGGTCCGTGAATCACGGCGTCCTGCTCGTCGGCTGGGACGATGCGAAAGGCGCATGGCTGATCAAGAATTCCTGGGGAACCGGTTGGGGTGAAACGGGCGGTTACGGTTCGTCGAAGGGCTACATGTGGATCAAATACGGCAGCAACAGCATCGGTTACGCCGCTGCCTGGGTGCGCGCCAAGAACACCTTCTACATTCTGCCCAAGCGGTATTTTGACCTGATGCCGCACGTCAAACCCGACGTCGTGCCGGTACGCCCGGTACGTCCGAACGGTCGGTAACCAAAACCTGGTTGGAAACGAACATCGCGCGTCGGGAAGTCCTCCCGGCGCGCGATTTCTTTTACCGATCCGAACGGTTATTTCCGCCCGGCCCGCTGCATCTTGCGGTATTCGGCCACCGCGATTTCATGTTCGGCCATGGTGGCGGAAAACCGGTGCTTTCCGCCCGGTCCGAGGACGAAATACAGATAGGACGTCTGCGCTGGGTTGAGGACGGCCTGAATGGATTTGAGGCTGGGGCAGGCGATGGGACCCGGCGGCAGGCCGGTCGCGAGGTAGGTGTTGTAGGGCGACAACGACCGCCGGTGAGCGGGATTGTTGACGTTGCCGTCCCACGTTCCGTTGATCTGCGCGGCGTAGATGAACGTCGGGTCGCACTCCATCCGCATGTTTTTCTGAATCCGGTTGAAAAAGACGCTCGCCACGATCGGGCGTTCGGCGTCGTTGGCGGCTTCCTTTTCGACCATGGCCGCCATTGAGAGCACCTGCCGGATGGTCAGCCGCTTTTCCACGGCTTTCTGCCGCATTTCCGGTGTGAAGATCTCAAGAAAACGTCCCACGGCGGCGGCGACGATTTCATCGTTGGTCGCGCGCTTGGGGAGAATGTAGGTATCGGGAAAAACGTAGCCCTCAAGCGTGGTCGCCGTCGGATCGAGGTCGCGGATGAGTTCCGTGCGCCGGAGCGCGGCGGCGACGCGGTCCCCGGCGGCCTTTTCCGGCAGCAGTTCGGTGATGTCGAAAATCGTGCTGCCCTCGCGGATGGTCAGTTTTCGGGTGGCGACCTGTCCCTTGCGGATTTTTTCGAGGGCCTGAAACGGGGAAATCGGGGATTCGAACTCGTATTCCCCGGCCTGGAGGTTCCGGCTGCCCGGATTCAGGGCCAGAAAGAGCAGGGCGGGGTAGCGGTTCGAGATGACACCGTTTTCAAACAGCACGTCGACGATCCCGCGCGCACCCGTACCGGGTTCGATGGTGACGATCTTTCCAGCCGCCCGGTGCGTGACCGGGAGGCGAAGAGAGCGATACATCGAATACAGAATGCCGCCGCCGACAAGTGCGACGACAAGCAGAAAGAGAAAGCAGCCTGAGCGTTTGCGAGCCATAGAAATTGAAACGGGTCGTAATTTCGGGAAGCCGCGAACAGTAGCCATCCATTCCAGTTTTGTCACCTGAAAATCGTATTTTTCTGGTTTTCGGGAAGTGAAATTCGGATTCGGAAAAGTACGGAGGTTGTTTCTTGCGCTTTGGAATCAAATGAACGAAGTTGGTTTCAGCCCCGTGCGGGGAGCGGTATGTCCGCCGGCGGCCCTGCTGAAACAGCGATTCCACGATTTTCGACAAAGTGGCCCGAGTGCGGGTCCGAACCGTCTCACGGTCCGGATCAGCCCGGCACTTTTCGGTTTTCCGACTCCTTCCCCCTCCGGAGAAAGCCCCAATGGCCTCACTCAATGTCCTGCGCGAAGCGAGTTGCGCCGAAGGATTCTGTTCCCTCGGTTGCATCGCCTGGCTGTACCGCAAGATTCGCGGTTCGTTCTTCCTCATCGTCGGCAGTCACACCTGCCAGTTTTTCGTCCAGTCGGCCCTCGGCGTGATGGTGTTTTCCGAGCCGCGGTTTGCGACGGCGATTATCGAGGAAGGCGACCTGGCGGCCAAAACCGCCGATTTCGCCCATATCGAACTTGATCGCATCGTCGGCGAAATCGTGAAGGAATACGACCCCACCATCGTGTTCCTCGTCGGCACCTGCCCTTCGGAAATCATCAAGGTCGATCTCGAGAACATCGGCGAGATGCTGAGTGAAAAATACGCCCGCCCGGTGATGTTCGCCCCCGTTTCGGGCCTCGAACACACCTTCACCCAGGGCGAGGACGGCGTGCTTCAGGCGCTGCTCCAGATTTCTCCGACTCCGGCCCCCGATGCCCCCCGCGAACTCGTACTGGTCGGCGCGGTCGCCGATACGGTCGAAGACGAAATCCTCGACCAGCTCAAGGCGCTCGGCATTCCCGTCCGCGGGGTACTTCCCGCCCGCGACCCGCGCAAACTGCCCGCCATCGGCCCGAACACGGTCTGCGTGGCGCTGCAACCCTATCTTTCAATGACGTTGCGCGCCCTGAAGGGCCGCGGGGCGGAAATTCTGTCCTGCCGGACGCCCATCGGCCCGGCAGCGTCGCGTCAGTTCTACGAAACCATCTGCCGCGCCTTCGGGATTGAGCCGCCCGCCGTGCTGGCCGAACTCGAAGCCGAAGCCTGGGATCGCATCGGGCCGGAACGCCAGATGCTCATCGGCAAGCGCATTGCGGTCGTCGGCGACAACCTGCTCGAACTGCCCATCGCCAATCTGCTCACCGAAATGGGTGCCGAAATCGTCGAACTCTCGACCCCCTACTTCAACCGCAAGGCGATGGCCGCCGACATCGAATGCCT
>JAAFHI010000539.1 GCA_013298335.1 Actinomycetota bacterium | reverse complement strand
ATCGAGGATGAAGCGGGAAATCTGCTCGGGACGTTCGGGCTGTTCCGTCTGAGCGAAACGGAAGTCGAGCTGCGCAAGATGTACCTCGCGCCCGCCGCCCGCGGCAAGGGACTCGGCAGGCGGGCGCTCACGCGGGCGACCGAACGCGCCCGCGACCTCGGCTACCGGACGCTCTCGCTCGAAACGGCGAGCGTGCTCAAGGAAGCCATCGCACTCTATGAAAAATTCGGTTTCCGGCGCGTCGCCCACGCCCCCTGCGTGGCCCGGTGCGATCAGGGCTACACGCTCGACCTCTTTGAAAAGGGCGACTGACTACGCCGAAGCATGTTCGAGCAGCCGTGACCCGAATACTTCGATCCGGGCGTGGCCTTCGAGTTTGTAGTACCACCGCCCCGGAATGTTCATGCGACCGAACTTCGCGCCGAGCAGCGCTCCCGCCACCGCGCCGTTGGTGTCGGTCGCGCCGCCGAGCGCCACGACGGCGAGCAGTCCCGATTCGAAGTCCGTCGCGGTGCGGGCCGCCCAGACGCCGACGCCAAGCGCGCCGAGTACCGTTCCGGAACAGTCGAGGCTGTTGAATGCCACCGCCGACTCGACCGCCGACTTCACTTCCGGGTGTCCCGTCGCCACGAACTTCGCCAGCGCGTCGAACGCCTGCCGGTCCTCGGCGACCAGTCGGGCGATCAGGAAGTTGAGCGCGACGGCGGCATCCACCGCGCGGTCGTCCCAGTGGGTCAGACGCGAGACGGAAATGGTGTCGGCCACCAGTTTTTCCGACCGCATGGCGTGATAGAGCGCGACCGGCACGACCCGCGCGAGGTTTCCGCCGTCGGGCGGGTCGAAGGCTGAATCGAGCGACGCGCCCTCGCTGGCTTCCTCCCAGCGTTCGCCCTCGTCGAGCCGCCCCAGCACGTGACGGGTCAGCGGGGTGAAGTCCTTGGGATGGCTGCGATACCAGCCGCGAAGGCGGCGGACCATGTCGGGAAGATCGAGTTTCCGTTGCGTACAAAGGCTTTCGAGCGTCAGCAGCATCAACTGCCCCTCGTCGGCGAGTTCGCCGGGTTGCGAGCGGACGGAGGGAACTTCAAGGTAATCGCGCACCTCGCCGTAGCCGGCGCGAATGTCGGCGGCGGTCAACCCCTTGACGGGAAAACCGAGCGCGTCGCCGACGGCCGTTCCCAAAAGGCAACCTTGAAACTGTTCTTTCATCAGTTCTCCAGAACGAGCGGAAAAAATTTTGATTTTCGATTGACGATTTTCGATTTTGGGACGACCGAAAACATGGCGCGTCCCTAGAAAATCGAAAGTTCAACATATTGGAAACGCCGGAAAGCGGTCAAATGCAACTGAACGGAAAAAGCGCGCTCATCACGGGCGGGGCGAAACGACTCGGACGCGCCATGGCGCTCGCGCTCGCCGGGCGCGGCGTCCGGCTGGCGCTCCACTATGGAAACTCACGGCCCGAAGCCGAGGAACTCGCCGCCGAACTCCGCGCCGCGGGCACCGAAGTCGAACTCTTTCAGGCCGATCTCGCCGACGGCGACCGGATTGGCCGCCTGATCGCCGAGGCCGACGAACGGTTCGGCGGGCTCGACATCCTCGTCAACAACGCGGCCATCTTCGAAAGAAAACCGTTCGGGGAACTGACCGAAACCGACTGGCGGCGGACGCTCGACATCAACCTGACCGCGCCGTTCCTCTGCGCGCGCCACGCGGGCGAGCGCATGCGGGCGCGGGGCGCGGGGAAAATCGTGAACATGGCCTGCGTCGGCGGCTTGCAGCCGTGGGCCGACTACATTGCGTACAGCGTGTCGAAAGCCGGCCTCGTCATGCTCACCGAAACGCTCGCGAAAGCCCTCGCGCCCGCCATTCAGGTCAACGCCATCGCGCCGGGCATCGTCGGCTTCGCCGAGAAGGATGAAGGCGGAAGGATGAAGGATGAAAAACCGGAATCCTCTTCATTTCATCCTTCATCCTTCATCCTTCATCCTTCCCACATCACCGCCGCCCTGCTCTACCTCCTCGAAAACGACGCGGTGACGGGCGAGACGCTCGTGGTGGACGCCGGACGCCGACTTGGCATCAGGGTTCCATCCCCCGACCGACCTGCGCTATAGTCGCGAGACTGTCATTTCATTCGCCCAGGCTGATATTTTCCGTTTTTTCGACCGGACACCAAGACTTGTTATGAAACGTTCCCTTGCACTCTTTCTTTTCCTGCTCCTCGTGACGGTGACCTTCGGCGGCGCGGTCCGCGTGAACGCCGCCGGAGATTCCGCGCCGACTTCAGCGACCCTCGCGGACGGCATGCGCTGGCAGATCAGCGGGCCGTTCGGCGGCACGGTCCGGGCGATGGCCCAGGACCCGAATCAGCCGAACCGGATGTTCCTCGGCACGGCTGACGGCCAGATGTACACCACCGCCAACGGCGCGCAGACCTGGCAGTGGCTGCCGAATTTCAATCGGCCCGGCCTCGTCATTTCCAATCTCGTCATCGACCCGACCGATACCAACGTGATCTATGCCGGGGCGTGGGTGCTCAACGACGACAAGAAGGGTGGCATCTACAAAAGCGCCGACGGCGGGCAGAACTGGACCGAGGTTCTGAAGGATCAGTCGGTCCGGGCGCTGACGATGGCCCCCGGCAATGCAAGCGTACTGGTGGCGGGCGCGCTCAAGGGCGTCTTCCGCTCGACTGATTCCGGAAAGACCTGGGCGCAGATCTCGCCGCCCGAGAACGACGAGATCCGCAACATCGAGTCGGTCGCCATCGACCCCCGCGACGCCAGCACCATCTACGCCGGCACCTGGCACCTTCCGTGGAAAACGATTGACGGCGGCAAGACGTGGACCTCCGTCAAGGGCGACGAGACCAAGATCATCGACGATTCCGACATCTTCAGCATCACAGTCGATGCCTTCAATCCCGACCGGGTCTATTGCAGCGCGTGCAGCGGCATCTACCGCAGCCTCGACAACGGCAAGAACTGGACCAAGTTCAAGGGGATTCCCTTCACCGCCCGCCGGACGCACATCATTTTCCAGAACCCGACCCGCGAGAAGGAAATCTTCGCCGGCACGACCGAGGGCCTGTGGCGGACGACCGACGGCGGCGAAAACTGGACCCAAGTGATCCAGAAGGAAACCACCATCAACGAAATCAAGATTCACCCGACGGCCCCGAGCCGGGTCATCATCGGAACGGATCACAGCGGCGTGCTCATCAGCGAGGACGGCGGCACGACCTTCCGTCCCTCCAACGCGGGCTTCGTCACGCGGCAGGTGTCGAGCATCATCGCCGATCCGCTTCAGCGCGGACGGGTGTTCGTTTCGACGCTGTTCAACGGGATCGACGGCGGCGTCTATGTCTCCGACGACAATGGCCGCACCTGGGAGCCGGCCTCGACCGGACTCGGCGCAAACGACGTCTACGCGCTCTGCGCGCCTCCGGGCAATTCGCGCCGGCTCTACGCCGGAACCGAGACCGGCGTGTACTACTCGGACAATTCGGGCGGAACCTGGAAGCGGGCCGAGATGAAGAAAGCCGGGAAACCGACCCGAAAACCGGGGGTGAAGCGCACTTCGCTCGTCGTCGACCGCCCCGCCGCCATCGAGCCCGAGCCCCAGAAGGGACGCCCGTCTTCAAAGAAATCACCCGCGATTCCGAACGGGAAGCCGGGCCGCAAGCCCGCGCCGAAAAAACCGGTCGTCCGGCAGGACCTCACCGGTCACATCGTGGAACTCGCGACCACCGATACCGGTGTTTTGTATGCCGCCAGTTGGGACGGCCTGTTCAAGACTGACGACATC
>JAAFHI010000820.1 GCA_013298335.1 Actinomycetota bacterium | reverse complement strand
ATGGGAATTGAAAGCGGACCGGTCGAGTGGCGGTTCAGGGTACGTCCCGCGCCCTGGCTGACGTGGTGGGCCTATGTCGTGTATGGGGTTCTGGGGTTCGGCCTGATTTACGGCGGCGTGCAGGTGCGGCTGCACACCCTGCGGAAACGGACCGTCGAGCTTGAAACGAAAGTCGGTGAACGAACCACGGAACTGGCCCAGGCGGTCAGGGAACTGAAAGCCGCCCAGATCGAGACCGAGCGGAAAAACGAACAGCTCGTTCTCGCCAAAAGTCAGGTCGAAGTCAAAAATCAGGAACTCGATCGCAAGGTCGAGGAACTGGTCGTGGCCCAGAAACGGGCCGACCGCATCTTTTCGGCACTGGCCGAGGCGCTTCCCGGCACGGTGCTCGATGAAAAATACCGGCTGGATGAAAAGATCGGGGCCGGAGGTTTTGGCGCGGTCTTCAAGGCGACCCATCTTGCGCTCAACCGTCACGTCGCGGTCAAGGTTTTCCGTCCCGCGCCCGGCAACGACACGAGTGAAGCCGTTGAACGGTTCCGGCTGGAAGGCATTTCCGCGAGCCGGGTCAACCATCCGAACGCCGTCACCATTCTCGATTCCGGTGTTTCGACTGACGGAATCGCCTACCTGGTGATGGAACTGCTTCAGGGGCAGACGCTGGCGCGTGAGTTGAAACTCAAGGGAACTCTGTCGCTCGCGCGGTGCGCGGCAATTGTCGGGCCGCTCTGTGACGTACTCGATACCGCCCATGCCCAGGGAATCGTTCATCGCGACATCAAGCCAGATAACGTATTCCTTCATCAGTCACCCGACGGCGAGGTTCTCAAGGTCGTCGATTTCGGAATTGCCAAAATGCTTGGCGAGAATTCAATCGGGAACTCCGACGATCTGACTCTGACCGGAAGTTTTGTCGGGACGCCCGTTTACATGGCTCCGGAACGGTTCAACCAGCAACCGTTTGACGGTCGGGCCGATGTTTACAGTGTGGCCGTTATGGTTTTTGAAATGCTGTGCGGGCGGACGCCCTTTGTCCTTGGCCCCGCTGGGCCGTTTGCGCTGGTCATGGATCATCTTCAAACGCCGCCGCCCCTGATGCGAGCGTTTCATCCCGATTTGCCGGAAGAGATCGAAGAAGTCGTTCAACGGGGGCTTGCGAAAGAACCGGACGAACGGCCCACCGCGGCGACCTTCGCTTCCGGATTTCTGATTGCCGCCGGAAAGTATGTCGCGCTCGACCTGCCGGTTACTGGAGCTACTTCAGGGGACTCCCTCCCCACTGCTTCTGGGCTGGCCACGCCGGCCTTTGGAAGGCTTTCAATGGACACCGATCCCGAATTCTTTTCCAATCCGACCATCCAGGGTGGTGCGGGTTCATTTTCCGAATTCAAGCCGTCGGATGAATTGCCTAATACAACTGAATCGTAAAAAACGCCCCCGAACGGCGTACGACGTTCGGAGGCGACGAAAAGGAGAACCGTGAAGATTTTTTTTGTGGTGGATGATCGCCGCGCGTCTTCACGTCCGCGGGGCGAATTGCGTCAAGGGAAACACCACCAAACCGGTTTAACCCTTTGCCTTGTTCTGAAATCCGCCGGTGACGGTGTGTCCGGAAATGAAACCCTGGAGAAACGAGACCCCTTGAAACCCCTTGTAAACCCCTTGAAATGAACCGCTTGTGCCTACGCATCGAGGGTCGAGAAGTACCCGCCCTTTGGCGGCGCGGCAACCAACGTCATGAATTCCTGGATGAGCTGGGGCGGAATGGACTTGGCGGCCTTCCGGTGCGCATCTTTAGTTGACCAGAATTCGATTCCGATAAACCGGGTCGGATCTTCCGCACTTTGAAAGAACCGACAGGATTCACAGCCTTCCGAAGCGCGGAGCGCAGGTTCGACCCGGTTGGTCAGAAATTTCCTGAAGTTGTCGATCTGATCAGGTTTTGCCTGAGATTCGCCGATATAGGTGATGGCCATTTCTGCACTCCGGGTCGGTGGTTGGATTCCCGCCGGCAGGCATCCGGTGGCCGCCGCCAGCAGGGCAAGCATTTCACGGCGTGTCACGAGGATTGCCATTGGGTGTTGCTCCTTTTAAAGAAGCGGTTTCCACAGCCCGATCGTGTTTCCGTCCGGGTCGGCAAACCAGGCGAACGCGCCCGTTCCGGGAATTTCCACCGGCGGAACGAGCGTCTTGCCGCCGAGCGTTTCCGCCTTGTCGAGGTATCCCTTCAGGTCATCGACCTGAACGTAAAAGGTGACGTAGTTGTGCGGCTCATGACCGAGGGCGGTGATGTGTCCGTGAATGCCGAGATCATTGCCGGTGTTGATCATCGCCGCGTCGCCAAACGGTGCGATATTCCAATCAAACATCTGACCGTAAAATGCTTCGGTCGTTTCCTTGTTGCGGCACCCGATTTCGAAATGGACAACGGGGAGTCCCATGATTTTTTTCCTTTCCTTTCGTTCTTTTTCGGAATCAGCCGCCAGTGGCCAGCCGTCAGCCGCCAGTGGCTCGTTATTCTTGAAATTATTCTTGACGCTATCGGTACAAAGATGAGGCAGTACCACTGACCACTGACCACTGACCACTGACCACTACTTCTGCCGCGTGGCGGTGATTTCCATCACCTTGACGAGTCCCTTGCCGGGAATCGTGTCGTACATTTCCGTGACCAGCGTGTCGTCATC
>JAAFHI010000586.1 GCA_013298335.1 Actinomycetota bacterium | reverse complement strand
GACGGCGGCGAGGACAACAACCACAGTTGGGATCAGGGCGGCATCGCCACCGACCAGCGCAAGGGCGCGCGCAACGCTTTCGCGCTGATGATGCTCAACGCGGGCGTGCCGATGTTCAACGGCGGCGACGAATTCCTCCGCACGCAGCAGGGCAACAACAACGCCTACAATCTGGATTCGGTCGGCAACTGGATGAACTACACCTGGACGACCGAGCAGGGCTGGTTCAACAACTTTGCCAAGGGAATGATCGCCTTCCGCAAGGCTCATCCGGCCCTGCGCCCGGCGAATTTCTATTCCAGCGTGGACACCAACGGGAACGTGATGGAGCAGTTGCGGTGGTTCACGCCGGGCGGCACGGTTCCCGACGCGGCCTACTTCAACAACGCCAACAACCACTGCCTCGCCTACCGGGTGGACGGCAGCGAGTTCGGCGACTCGGCCTCGGCGATCTACGTCGCCTACAACGGCTGGTCGGGCGACGTGAACTTCGTGCTGCCGTGGCCGGGCGCGGGCAAGAACTGGTACCGCGTGACCGATACCTCCAACTGGGGCGAAGGTCCGAATCAGGTCGCGACGCCGGGTTCCGAACCCTTCATCGGCGGTGAGTTTTACAACTACAACCTGCGCGCCCGCGGCGTACTGGTGCTCATCGCGAAGTAAAAGGTTTCAGGTGTCGGGTGTCGGGTTTCAGGTTCAAACGGAAAGGGATCAGGAATCAGGGACCGGGGATCAGGGATCAGAAAAACGGGTTGTCGGTTCGGGGTGAAACTTCGGACCGACGCCCGTTTTCTCTTTTCCTTTTGAGAACCGAAAAAACGGCAGCCTGACCGTGAGGGAGGGCTGTCTCCAGCCAAAAAGCAGCCATCCGGGAACAGGTTTTGGAATGGGGAATGCAGAAAAAGACCCGTCGTGGATCAACCGGAACTCATTCCTGCTCTGGTCGGAACACACCGTCGAACTGCTCCAACGGCAGCGATTCAATCCGAAAGCGCGTCAGATTTACGACATTCATCCACTCGGAACCTTCCGCTGGACGGACGAACTCCCCGAAGAATGGGGTACGGTCGGCATCGTCAACCTTCAGGACCGCCACCTGGTTTCACGACTTTTCGAGCTTCGGAATTGTTTCTGGGAAACCGGCGCGATGACCGACGAGGACGAATTTTTCTGGGAAGACGCGAAGCGACAGTTTCCCGACTGGCCGATTTTCCTCCGGCTGCACATCAGCGACGAGCTGAAAGCCAAAATGGCCGAAGAACGGGAAAACTGGTAACGGCGTGATTTTCACCGAAATCCGCCTGTTCCAATTCACGAAACTTTCCTGAAAAACCAATCGTACGCGCGCGATCCTTTATACATGTGGCGTGCGCGTGACCAGTCCCTGATTCCTGATCCCTGCCCCCTTCGGCTTGAACCTGAAACCCGACACCCGACACCCGACACCTTCCCCGACCCCTGATCCCTGATCCCCGGTCCCTGCTCCCTTTCGGCTTGAACCTGAAACCCGACACCCGATACCCGACACCTTCCCCGACCCCTGATCCCCGGTCCCTGCCCCCTTCGGTTTGAACCTGAAACCCGACACCCGACACCCGACACCTTTTCACACCGGAGAGAACCGCACCGCCACCAGCGTGATGTCGTCGCGCTGCGGTTCGTCGCCGGTGTGGGTGTTGAGCACGTCGCGAATGGCGTCGCGCTGGACATTGAACGACTGGTCTCCGACATCGGCGATCAGCTTCTTGAGCCGCGCCGCCCCGAACTTGACCCCGTCGGCGTCGGGCTGGTCGGCGAAACCGTCGGTCGTCAGGTACACCGCGAGCGGGTCCGCGACCGTGAGCGAAACGTTTTCGAAAGGCGCGTCCCCGCCGAATTTCCGGACGCTCCCGATATTCCGGCGCGTGCCCTTGAATTCGGTGAAGCGGCCTTCGTGATCCACGACGTACAGCGGACGCCCCGCCCCGGCGAACGTCATCCGTCCGGCGCGCGGCTCGAAGCGGCAGATCGCGATGTCCATGCCGTCGTCGGTTTCGCCCGCGCGGCGTTCCCTGCGCAGCGCCAGCCGGACCCCCTCGTGAAGCGCTTCGAGAACGGTCGCCGGGTCGCGGACGTCGCGGTCAATCACGATCTGGTTCAGAAGAACATTCCCGACCATCGACATGAACGCTCCCGGCACGCCGTGTCCGGTGCAGTCGGCGACCGCCAGCAGGCATTCGTCCTCGAACAGGTGGAACCAGAAGAAATCGCCCGAAACGATGTCTTTCGGAGCGTAGAGCACGAACGCTTCGCCGAAAACGTCGCGCAGGGCCCCGATGTCGGGCAGCGCCGCCGCCTGAAGCCGCTCGGCGTAGCGGATGCTGTCGGTAATCATCCGGTTCGCCTCGGCCAGTTCGACGTTGCGAAGCCGCGAAATCTCGGCGTCGCGATCCTTGAGCGCGATGGAGGCCTCGGCAACCTTCGCCTGGATTTCGGCGGCCTCGGCACGCAGTTCCGCTTCCGCCAGACTCGCCCGCGCGCGCAGGCGGGCCGCCTGAAGCCTGACGCCCGTCACCAGCAGCGCGCCGCACAGCAGCGCATAACCGACATAGGCCCACCAGGTCCGCCAGAGCGGTGGGAGCACCGTCACCCGCAGGCGCGCGGGCGCGTCGTTCCACACGCCGTCGTTGTTCGCCGCGATGACCTCGAATTCATAGCGACCCGGCGGGATGTTGGTGAAATAGGCCGTTCGGCGCGTTCCGGCGTCGGTCCACTCGTCGTTCAATCCGCGCAGCCGGTACTTGAACCGCACCTGTTCCGACGCCCGGAAGCACAGCGCGGTGTAGTCGATTTCAAAGGTGTTTCGGGCGTATGGAAATTCGAGCGGCCCGCCGATTTCCGCCCGTTCCTGCCCCAGCCCGGACCGGCGGACGAAAATCGGCGGCGGCAGGGTGTTGAGGGCGATGCGGCGCGGCTCGATGACCGCCACGCCCGCGACGGTCGCGAACCAGAGCTGCCCGCCGCCCACCGCCGCCGCGACGCCGGTGCCGGCCACTTCGTCGTTTTTCATGCCGTCCGCCCGCCCGAAAATCCGGCTTGAAAGCGTCGTCCGTTTGCCGTCGGCGGCTTCCATCAGTTCCGTCCGCGCAATGCGCCCGATGCCCGCATCGGACCCGATCCAGAAATATCCCTCGTCGTCTTCCAGAATCTGGTGAAGGTTGTTGTTCCACAGGCCCTGCCGGGTCGTGACGGGGGTCGCGCGCGCCCCGTCCACGCGGGCAAGGCCGCCCGTGGTGAGCGCCCAGACGGTTCCGGCCCGGTCGGTGAACGCCTCAAACACCACGTCGCTCGGCAATCCGTCGCGGGTCGTCAGCGCGCCGAATTTTCCGTCCCGGTAGAAGTTGAGGCCGCCGCCGTTGGTCGGAATCCAGAGCGTTCCGGCCCGGTCGAGTTCGAGCGACAGCACGATGTTGTTCGTCAGCCCGTCGGCGGTCGTGAAGGCGCGCTCGGTGTCGCCTTCGATTCTGACCAGGCCGTACTGCGTGCCGACCCAGAGCACGCCCGCGCCGTCTTCCACCAGCGCGCGCACGC
>JAAFHI010001074.1 GCA_013298335.1 Actinomycetota bacterium | reverse complement strand
ATGAAGTCGAGGACGGCGACCGGTCGCGGGTGGAAAAGACACTTCGAAACGCAAAGGCCATCGTCGCGGTGACTCCGATCCACGGCGCACGCGAGGAAGAAGCGACGTCCGAAGCCATCGATCCGCTCTGGGACTGGCTTTTCGACCATCACACCGGCCTGTTGCAGATTGATCTGGAAGGCTACTACGACGCGCAGGGCGAACTGATTTACGAAGCCGAGTAGATTCGACCTCAAAACGTTCACGGAAAAGAGAAATCCCCCGGCGGTCGTGAGACCACCGGGGGATTTCAATGTACGTCCGGTTGGGACGCGCAGGTCTTACCAGCGCGAACCGCCACCGAAGCCGCCACGGCCGCCACCGCCGCCGCCGCCACGCTTGTTACCGCCACCGCCGCCGCCGAAGCCGCCACGGCTGCCGCCGCCACGGTTTCCGCCGCCGAAGCCGCGATCTTCACGGGGGCGAGCTTCGTTGACGGTCAGGGTGCGACCATCGAGCTCGGTGCCGTGGAACTGTTCAATGGCTTTCGTGCCTTCGTCGCTCGACGACATTTCAACGAACGCGAAACCGCGCGAACGGCCCGTGTCACGATCCTGAACGATCGAAGCCTGGGCGACGGTGCCGACCTGGCCGAAAAGTTGAATCAGGTCGCTTTCGACGGTTTGGAACGACAGGTTGCCAACATAGAGTTTCATAGACAGGAATATCCTCTCGATATTTTAGAAGAAGCAGGAAGCGAATCGTTCGGTCTCGGTGAATCTGACGGCATGCGTTGCCTAGGATATTCCCGGAAGAGGCTTCTGCGAAATTTCAATCTCCCTCTCAAACTTTCCTAAACCACTGCCAGTTCACCTGAAAACAGAAACGAGGCGCATCACCGAAGGCCGTATGAGAGGACTGATGCTTGAAGGCAGTTTGCGGGACTCAGCCTGAAAGTGCAAGCAAAACTTGTGGTTTCCGGGAATTTACCCCGAAGACTTGGTCAGGGTGACCGAATGCGCGCGCCACCCGTCGCATGGACTTTCGAACCTCCGGCGGAATGCGCTACCTTCGCGCACCGCCCAAGCCAGAATTCATCCCGACCGGGGTTTTGAACGAGATGGACCTGAACGTCCGCGTCTGCCGAAGCTGCGTCGAACGCGCCCGCACCGATTTTCTCCACGATCTGGGAAACCGCATGTGCGGCCTGCTCAAACGTGAACTGGCGAAAGACGGCCTGACCGGGTCGGTCAACGTCGCCGAACTCACCTGTTTCCGGGACTGTCCGCCCCACGGCATCACGACCACGCTCGCCCCGCGCGAAAAGCCATGGCGCACGGAACGGCGCACCGTCGAGACCTTCGCCGACCTCGAAACGCTGTACCAGCGAATTCTCGACGCCGCCGAATAGTCCGCAAACCGCGTATCCGCTCCAGTTACCCGGCCTGCGCCAACACCAGCGGCTCGACCACCTGCCGCAGCCTGCGGCGGTCAGCCTGCATTCCGACCTGGCCGTTCAGCCAGGCCTGGAGGCTGGCAAAAACTTCCCGGCCAAGCTCATCCTGCGGCTCGGTCACGCGGTAGTGCATCCAGGTCCCCTGGCGACGAGCGGTAACCAGACCGGCCCGGCGCAGGTAGGCGAGGTGGCGCGAGACCTTCGGCTGGTTCGTCCCGAGCACTTCCACGAGGTGGCACACACACACTTCCCCGTCGGCCAGCAAATTGAGCAGCCGCAACCGGGTCGGATCAGCCAGCGCCTGAAAAAAAACTTCAGTGTCGAAGGAGATATTCTTCAAAAACATGGTGAGCTTCCGTCCTCCGGGCCGCCCCGAGTGTCTCGGTCAGCCCTGAAGTAATACTGTGGACGGTAAAATTAGCCCATTCGGAGCGCGTCACCTAATGACAGTTCTGTAATGTTTTTCACCAAACGAAAACCGCGCGGAGTGGCGAACCACCCCGCGCGGCGTTTGCCTTGCGGCGAACCGATTAGAAGTTGAGGCGCAGCGAGAACTGCGTCTGACGCTGCGTGCCAAGACCGACCACGCGACCGACCGTACTGTTGATGAC
>JAAFHI010000716.1 GCA_013298335.1 Actinomycetota bacterium | reverse complement strand
GCTTTCCGCGTTTGGGAAATGGCTCCGCGCCTCGCTCGAACTGTCGAGCGGATACAACAGCGCCATGAGCCTCACCGGGCCGGACCATCAGGTCGCCTGGGGGCTGATCTGTCTCGGCGGATACGCGGCCTTCGTCGCCCTGCTCTACTGGCGGCGCTCTTCATTGAGACACCTCGCGCTCATCGCGTTTCCGCAGATCTTCTTTCTCTTCAAATCGGGATTCGTCCGGCAGGACGGTGGTCATCTGGTCATCTTCTTCTGTTCGCTGCCCGCACTGCCCGCGATTCTGGCGGCATTCGGAAAAACGAACGTCGAGCGCATCGCCTGCGGATGCCTCTTCATCCTTTTTTTATCCTTCGGGGTGGCGACCGTTTCAAGCGCGTTGCAGGCATTCAACTCCCGTCACATCACCGAGCGCCTTACGGGCACCTATGCCGGGAGCAATTTTTTGAACGCGCTCGACGCCCTGCGGCATCCGGCGCCATTCAGCCCCGATGACGGCTCGCCGTTGGCCAGACTTCCCGATGACTGGCTCGAACTCCTGCGGCGCGAGAACGCCACGGTCGGAATCCTGCCCTGGGAAATCAGTCTGGCTCAGGCCAATCGGCTCAACTGGAAACCGAACGCGGCGCTCCAGCAATACTGCGCCTACACACCCGCGCTGGATCGCCTGGGCGCGGAACATTTCGCGACGAAGGGCACCGCACCGGAGTTTCTGATCGTCGAATTCGGCGACATTGACGGGCGGTATCCGCTCTGGTCGGGGCCTCAAACGTGGCAGGCCGTGCTGGACCATTACGAAGTGGTGAAAAAAAACGCCGAGCGGGTTTTGCTCAGACGCAGAGCCGCCGCAATGGCCCAATGGCGCGACATCGGCACGGATACGGTCAGGTCAGGTCAATGGATCGAGGTTCCACACAGTACGAATGCGCTCCGCGCGGCCATTGATTTCCACC
This sequence comes from Actinomycetota bacterium, assembly GCA_013298335.1. Lineage (GTDB taxonomy): Bacteria > Acidobacteriota > Blastocatellia > Chloracidobacteriales > Chloracidobacteriaceae > JAAFHI01. The sequence goes on along the minus strand of JAAFHI010000716.1, from coordinate 2,110 downwards.
CGCGGTACCTCGGCGTGGCGGCCAACATCTTCTTTCGCATTCCGCCCACCATCGTGGAAGTTGAATATATGAATGGCCGGCATGCGGAATTCAGGCTGTTGCCGCAGTGCGCGGGCGACGGAATTCTCATGAGCACCCTGCCGGTCGGAACAGACCTCGTCTCGATTTTTGAAGGCGATTTCTCCCGCGACCGCGTCCGGCGTTTCAGACTGGTCGGCCCCGGAATCCACTACTACCGGGTTTCCCCGCTGGTCTGGAAGGAACTGCTCACGCCGCCGCCGACCTTGCCGTCTCCGCAAAATTCCGGCACAACGGTACGATAGCGCCCATTCGGAGAACGTCTGATGTCATCGTCGCCCCTCAAAAAACCGCTCCATCTGCTCTCGGTCGTCATCCCCGCGCGCAACGAGGAAGGATGTATCCGGGCCACGGTCGAGCACCTCCATCTCGAACTGAAGCTGAACGACATCGCCCACGAAATTCTCGTCGTGGACGACGGCAGTACCGACCGGACCTCCGAAATCCTGACCAACCTTCAAAAGAGCATTCCGAATCTGCGCCCGCTCAGGAATTCGGGCGAAAACGGATTCGGCAGAGCCATCGTCTTCGGGCTCGACCGGATGCAGGGCGACGCGGTGGTCGTCATGATGGCCGATGAATCCGACGATTGCCGCGATGTCGTCCGCTACTGGCGGGAACTCGAAACCGGCGTCGAGTGCGTCTTCGGCAGTCGCTTCATCAAAGGCGGCGGGACCATCGACTATCCCTACGTCAAACTCGTCATGAACCGGCTGGTGAACTGGGGCCTGAAAGCGATCTTTCAGATCCGGCTCAACGATACGACCAATGCCTTCAAGGCGTACCGTCGCGAGGTCATCGAAGGTTGCCGCCCGTTCCTCGCCCCCCATTTCAACCTGACCGTCGAACTTCCCCTGAAGGCCATCGTCCGCGGCTTCTCGTGGACCGTCATTCCCATTACCTGGCGCAATCGCCGGAGCGGCGTGGCGAAGCTCAAACTCACCGAAATGGGAAGCCGTTATTTCTTCATCTGCTGCTACGTCTGGCTTGAGAAATACTTCAGCCGGGGCGATTACCGGCGAAAAAATCTGGCCGCCCAGACCTTCCCCGCCGAGGATGCGGTCCCGGTCGAGGAAACCGCCGGATTGAAGAAAGAAACGTTGCCAACCACCGGTTCCGTTTGAAATCCGTTCGCCACTTCGAAGAACCAGCCACCCTGAACATTCATGAGCTACGAACTTTTCATCGCCCTCCGGTATCTGCGCGCGCGCCGGAGGCGTTTTCTTTCGGTCGTCAGCGCGATGGCCGTCATTGGCATCACGGTCGGCGTCTGGGCGCTCGTCAGTGTCCTCGCTTTCCAAAGCGGGATGGAACAGGAACTGCGCGGGAAGATCCTCGCCGGGACCGCGCATCTGAACGTCCTGCGGCGCGGCGGCAAATCCATCGAGAATCTGGCGGAGGTCAAATCGAAGGTCGCGGCGGTGCCCGGCGTGAAGGCCGTAACGGCCACGACCTACAAGGAAGCGCTGATTTCGGGCACGACCCGGTCGGTGGCGGGCGTTCTGAAAGCAGTCGATCTCGCCGCGCCGCCGGAATCGCTCGAAGTCTCGCGGACACTGCTTCCCGGCGGAAAAATCGCCGATCTGGCGCGCAAACAGTACGGCGACGGCACCGAACTCGAAGGCATCATTCTCGGCAAACGGCTGGCCGAGGAGGCGAATGTCAAGATGGGCGAAACGGTCCAGGCCCTCGTGCCGCAGGGGCGCGGCGAACTCTCGCCCGCCGGAATGCTCCCCGAACAGCGAACGTTTCGCGTGGTGGGAATTTTCGAATCGGGGCTTTATGAATATGACTCCGCGTGGGCCTACATTTCGCTCGATTCGGCGCGGGCCATCGCGGGCGAGGGCGAGGGCGCGACGGTGCTGCAAATCACGCTCGCCGATCTCTACCAGTATCGCGCGGTCGGAGACGCGATAAAAAACGTCGTCGGGAAGGAATACGTCATCGAGGACTGGGCCTCGCTCAACAGCACCGCCTTCGCCGCGCTCAACCTGCAACGCCTGGCCTTCTCGGTCGTCATCACCCTCATCAT
>JAAFHI010001052.1 GCA_013298335.1 Actinomycetota bacterium | reverse complement strand
CTGAAGGTGTTCAGCCAGAATGACGACAAAGAGCCGGTAGCGACTTCGGCAAAGCTGCAAAAATGGCTCTCGACCTGCTCTCCGGTACTGGAGCGGAGGATTCTCGAACTTCGCGCGGCCGTGCTGGCTTCCGACGAACGCAACCGGGAAATCCCCGTCGGCTCGAACGTACTGCTGTACGGCAGATCGAAAACCTCACCGGTCGCGGAAATTCGATACAACGCCCTGAGTGGAGAGCCGATTGTTTTTCTCTGGCTGCCGGACGGCCCGCTGACGGGAATGCTGACCAACCGTCGGCAGAAAAGCGGACGGATTCGGCTCTGGTTTCAAAATGACGACGTGAGTCATCTCGGCTATGTGAAGGAGGGCCTTGGGAAAATGAAGCTCTACAAAGACTTTGTAAAAAACCTGAAGGTCAAATCCAACTTTGGTGGCGAGAAAGGGGGAGAGATCTGGATTCGAAAAGATAACGGTGGGGACGGACGGATGCGTATTTCCGCAAGCGGGGACCGGTCCAGTCACCTGCCACTCCTGATCGACAAATATCTCGAACGGAACAAGGCCACGCGCCGCCCTACGATCATTGAAACGCTCGTCGAAATCGCCCTTTCGGTTCAGTAAAGCTTCCTTTTTTACCGGTCGACAGATGTTTTGCAATCGCGAGGAACCGAATTTGATGAAGAAAAACTTGACGTTTATTTGGCGGAGCCGGAAAGTGTCAGGGTATCCATTTTACAGAGTCGAAGAGTCGGAAGAAGGTTTTCAAAACCAAAAATATGAAAAAGCAAATAGTGTTCTTTTTTTTGGCGTTGCTCGGTTTGTCCGCGGTTTCGACCGCACAGCCCCCAATTCGCTTCCACGCCATCGGGTGTCGCAGTACCTTGATGGTCTGGGAGCCACCGCAGGGTCAATCCTGGGATGGTTACTGGAAGGCGCTTGCCCGCAAAACAAATTCCAGCGCCGAAATTAGTCCGGGCATTCTGGTACACGATGCCCCAACGAAAAAATGGCTTCTTCAGATCCTGGCCGCTGGCCCCAAAGAGTATTCAACCGCCGAAACCTTCATAACGTCAAACAAGACGGAAAACAGAGTCGAAATCGACACCCGGAAAACTGAGCAACTGCCTGATTCGCGTCGGATCCGCTATGTGTCCGGCTATGTATCTTCCTCGTGTCCGGGCATTTCGGTTTCAAAATTTGATATTCGGGTGAAATCTTATATTTCATTCCAAACTGTGGACGAACAAGGTCAACCCAAAGGAACGAATATCGTCGGACGGGGATATGAACTCCCACCGGCTGTCTTTCCGGTGCGAGATGGGGACATTTTGGTTTCACCAGTTCGGGCGGAAGACGAAGGTTTCGTCCTCTACATGATAGTCACTCAGTATCGGTACATTCATTGATGGATTTGGATTCTTGAAGGGAAGCGGATGCTTCGGGTTCGGCGATTTCGCCCGCTTAGACGGTCCCCTCTTCAAAATTGCGTCCCAGATAATTACGCTCGAGCATAAACCGGAACATTTCGTCGGCGTCGGCGAATTCCGCCCACACGGGTTTGCCGACAAACTCGATGGCGCAGAAGAATCCGGTTTTCAGGCTCAGGACGAAAAGTTCCTCGCCGTTCTGCCCGAAGTAGATGAAGTCGGGGTTCCCCCAGTAGTCGTGCAAAAACACACCATTAGGCCGATTTTCGTCCAGACCCCGTGAAAAAACACACCATAAGGGCATTTTGAGGTGCCCGAGACCTACTCCGAAGTCAGTTCACGACTCAGGGGCGGAATTGCGAACAATTCTTCGCGTGTGGATTCCAGCTTTTGGGACTCTACGCCGGCAAGCCAGTCGGCCAGCGTTCGCTGGGTTTTGGCATAAATTTCGTCCCGAAAACCTCGATTTCGAATCTTCTCCCTCCGCGCCTTCAAAAGGTGATTCCGCAACCGGATGATGGATTCGTCTCCCGGTTTCGGAAATCCGGTGACGAGAACGGTGGCGAAATGTTCGAGTCGCTCAGGATCTGCCGAGTACCAGGCACGGGCGATCACCGCGCCGATGTATCCGATCTGAAATCCGGAAGATGGTTTCCCAAAGAGTTTTTCCGCGAACCCGA
>JAAFHI010000251.1 GCA_013298335.1 Actinomycetota bacterium | reverse complement strand
TCGGGTACCGATCCGGAAAATCGGTGGTCGTGACGACCGTCAAATCATCGAAACGGTCCACTTTTTCAAAGTACCGCGAACGGTAATCGAGCACGACCCACCAGTGCGAAATCTGCTTTTGCGTTCGCATGCGTTCGAGTTGACCCTGTCCGTTCGGCTCGCCGGTCGGGACGACCTGCGCGCCGTAGACGCGGTCGCTCAATCCGTACACTCCGGCATAGTAGAAAAGGCAGATGTCCACCGAATCGGGATCGATGACGATCCGGTCGCCGGGGGCGATGCGGTCTTTAATGAACGTGAGTGCCGGGCGCAGGTCGCTGTCGCGGGCGGTCGCGGCGTAGTGGGTTTTCAGTCCCTGAAGGAGTGAAACGACACAGATCGCGCCGACGGCAAGCTGCACCCAGCGGTTTTTGAGCCAGAGGCAGCCGTAGGCAATAAAGAAGAACAGAATGGGTGTGATGTAGATCAGATACCGCGAAAGCTGAAGGCTCTGGCGGAGCGAGGCCGCCGACGCGATGAGCAACGGAACGCCGAAAAGGAAGAGCGGGAAGAGGCGGAGGGTGATTGATCGGGAGCGGTTTCCCAGCCAGGCGATGATTCCCCAGAGGGCGAGTCCGCAGAGAAAGACGACGATGCCGCTGTTGAGCGCGATCTGGCTGGAAAAGAACCAGCGGTCGAGGTGAAAATTGTCCGTGACGAGTCGGGTCAGCCAGTCGCGGACGTTGTCGAAGAAGATGCTGTAGCCAAGGGTCGCTTCCTGGACGAAGGCCGCGATGTTCCACACAACATCCGCGGGTGTCAGCTTTTTGCGCCACGTCTGGCCGCGTCCGGCCTGTTCGAGAAAGACCGGAATCCACGGCGAAAACAGGATGCCCAGCGCGACATGGGCGAGCGTCCAGTCGCGGAGACGGGCCAGTCGGGACGGCCCTTTCTTCTCGTCCATTTCCGCGACCGGTTTCTCTTCCAGAACCAGAACGACCAGAAAGTGAACGGAGAAGGCGACCAGCGCGAACATCGTGAAATAGTGGAAGTAGAGCGCCGTCAGTCCGCACCAGAAGTAGGCCGAAAGTCCGGAGAAACTCGTGCCGCGGCTTTCGATCCATTCGTGGTAGCCGAGGGCCGCGCCGAGCAGGAGCGCCATGACCGGGGCATACATGCGGGCTTCCTGCGCATAGAACACCTGGTGGGCCGAGATGCCGAGCAGGGCGGTCGTCAGGAGCGCGGTTCTGAAATCCGCTAACCTTCGAAACAATTTGAAACCGAGCCAGAGCGCGATGAGGCCCGCCACGACCGAAAGGGAACGCAGGGCCGTCGGAGATTCGCCGAACAGGCGCGTCCAGCCCTTGAGAAAGATGTAGTAAAACGGCGGGTGGACATCGGCCCGGGCGCAATTGACGATCTGGTCGAGGGGTTTTCGGGCGACGTCCCACGAATAGACCTCGTCGTTCCAGAGATTCTGGGTCGTCAGGTGCCAGATGCGAAAAATGGCCGCCGCCAGCAGGGTGCCGAAAATGGCGAGTCCCTTCCACGGACGGCCCGGCGATGGTTCAGGATGAAAGTTTTCGTCCACGCGGAGAATTAAAAGTATCGTTGGAATTGGGGGGATACGCCGAAGAACTTCGGCGCAATGTAGTCAAGCAGCGTATGAAACGCTACAATTCAACTTCCTTTTTGGTTGGATTTTTCAAATTTCCGGTTTTCAACGTACCGTCTTGTCCGCCGTCGTTTCCAACACGCTCAAACTCGAACCGCGCGTCCCCATGCGGCGGTATCACGTTGCCCGTCGCGCCGCTCAGGTGGTGACGACCGCGGCGCCGGTGGTGCTCGACTTCTGGCGGGACGAGCAGCGGTTTCTGATTTTCGGTGGCGGGCGCGACGTTTCCGAGGCCATTCATCGCCGCCGCGCCAAACGGATTCGCGACAAGATCGAGCGCCTCGGCGTCGGATTCATCAAGGTCGGACAGGTGGTCAGTACGCGGGGCGACCTGTTGCCCGCGCCGTACCTTGAAGCACTGCGGACGCTTCAGGACGACATCACGCCGATGCCGTTCGAGATGGTCCGGGAGACGCTCGAAACGCTGTACGGCGAAACGCTGGAAACGGTCTTTGAACACTTCGATGAAAAGCCGATTGCGACGGCGTCCATCGGGCAGGTGCATCGGGCGGTCCATCACGGACGTGAAGTCGTGGTGAAACTCGTGCGTCCCGGCATCGAGCACCAGATTGCAACCGATTTTCGGGTGGCCACATCCATTTTGCACTTTCTGGATACGCAGCTTGTCCGGTTCCGTCAGGAGAATTCCGACTTCCACGTTCTGACGAGACTGTTTTCGCAGATCGTGGCCGAGGTGAACGGCGGATTGCGGGAAGAGATGGATTTCTCCCGTGAACGTGAAAACGCGGAACGGATTGCCGATCTTCTCCAGGAAAATCCGGACGTGGTCGTGCCGCGAACGCTCCCCGATCTCTGCCGTCCAACGGTACTGGTGATGGAATACGTTCCCGGCATCAAGGTTTCCGACGGAGACGCCCTGAAAGCCCGCGGGATCGACCCGCTCGCGATGGTCGGGAAGCTGGTAGAAATCTACATGGAGATGGTGCTGGTCCACGGCGTGTACCATGCCGACCCGCATCCCGGAAACGTGGCGGTGGATGACCGGGGCCGGGTGGTGCTCTACGACTTCGGCATCGTGCGCACGCTTTCCAGGGAGATTCGCGATGGTTTGTTGCGCATGACGCTCGAAGGCGTCGCTGGAAATATCAACGGGGTCATTGACGAGTTGTACCGGATGGACATCATTGACCCGAAGGCGGACCGGGCGATTGCGTTCCGGGTCGGCGAAAAATTTCGCGACATCCACATGCGCGACATGCCGACGGCGGAACGGATCGAGACCCTCGGGCGGTTCATGCGGGACGCCTTCGGATATGTCCCGCTCCGCATGCCGAAGGAAATGGTTTACGTGTTTCGTGTTGTATCCATGCTTGAAGGACTCGGGACCTGCTTCAAGCCGGGCTGGAACATCATGGCCGACGCGGCCCCGGCGGTGCAGCGCAGCGTTCGCCGAATGATGATGACGTCGGAAACGGTCAAATGGCATGAAGTCGCGGCCAAATGGCTTTCGCGGTGGATTCGTTCCTTGTTTTCTAAATGAGTCTTGGAGTCTTGGGTGTCTCGGGCGTCTTGGGTGTCCGGGGAACCCGGCGGTCTTATCGGAAGTTATTCCTGAAAGTCCTCCTGACTCCCTGGACTCCCCAGACACACCAGACTCCCAAGACTTTTTTCTTTTGGAGGCTTCTTACAACCATGAAATCCAAATCATTGCTTGCGGCAATTCTGCGCGTGGGCGTTTTGAGCGCGACGGCGATTCTTCTGAGTGTCGGCGCGTACGCCCAGAACGGCGCGATACGCGGGTCGGTGACCGTCAAGGAAACCGATGGGGCCGCGCCGGTTCCGCGCAAGGACGTCCAGATCGTGATTCTGCGTCAGGATATCAAGGGACGCTACACCACCAAGACCGACAAACGCGGCGAGTTTTTCTACTCGGTGCCGGCGTTCAGCGAATATGTGGTGGCGGCCTTCGGTCCGGGCCTGAAATACAAGGTCATGGAACCGATCAAGATTCAGGGCGGCGACCCCTTCGAAATCAAAATCGAAATGGTCCCCGGTGACGGGGCAACCCCGACCGATGCCCAGATCAACACCGAGGCGAGATCAACGGGTTCCACCCCGGCAACGCCGACCACCCGCGAAATGACCGCCGAGGAAAAGGCCGAAGTTGCAAAGGCGGAGGCCGAAAAAAACAAGATCCTGGAGAACAACAAGAAGATCACCGAAAACAACGCGTCGGTGAAAAAGCACCTTGAAGAGGGGAACGCGGCCTACGGACGCAAGGATTTTGAATCCGCGATTACCGAATACCGGGCCGGGATCGAAATCGACCCGCTCCAGGATGTGTTCTGGGGGAACATCTCGTCGGCGCTCTTCCAGCTTGCTGCTTCCAAGTTCAACGCCAAGCAGAAGGACGAAGCCAGGAAACTGTTCGGCGAAGCCGGCGAAGCCGGAATGAAGGCTTACGAAATCGAACAGACGCTGCCCGCCGAAAAGCGCGGGGCAAACAACTACAAGAAGAAGGCGGCGGATTCCTTCGGCGCGCTCGGCAGGTACTTCTTTGACTCCGAAGGCGGGCAGAAGGCCGCCAAGCTTTACCTTGAGCTTTCACAGGCCGCCACGACGCCCAAGGACAAGGCCACCTACATGTTGCTGGCCGCCGACAACTATCGCTACGGCAACATTCTCGATCAGGCCGAAACCCTGTATCGGGAAGTGTTGAAGGGCGACCCTGAAAATCTTGACGGCATGAGCGGACTGGCCGTGACGCTCCTGACCTCCGATCCCGAGTTCACCAACAAGGAGAAGGCGGGCGAGGCGCTGACGCTGTTCGAGACGGTGGCTTCGAAGGCCACCAACGCGCAGCAGAAACAGGATGCGACGACCAACGCCGATTACATCCGGACCACCGCCAAGGAACTCGTCCGGCCCGGCAAAAAGAAGAAAGGCTAATAAAGGTATCGGGTGTCGGGTTTCAGGTTTCAGACGGAAATTTCTGACTGACACCCGACACCCGATACCTGACACCTTTTACGAATTATGGCAATCATCACTCGTAGAAAATCCGTCGCCGTGAATGTCGGCGGCGTACTGGTCGGCGGCGACAATCCGATCGTCGTCCAGTCCATGACCAACACCGACACGTCGGATGTGGCCTCGACCGTCGAGCAGGTGGCGGCGCTCCATGCCACCGGGTCGGAAATCGTCCGGGTCACGGTGGATACCAAGGCCGCCGCCGCGGCGATTCCGGAAGTGGTCGGACGCCTGCGGGACCTGGGCGTCACCGTTCCGATCGTCGGCGACTTTCACTACAACGGACACACGCTGCTGCGGGAATACCCCGAGACGGCGCGTCTGCTCGCGAAATACCGCATCAATCCCGGCAACGTCGGCTTCGGGCAGAAGCACGACGCCAACTTCAAATCCATCATCGACATTGCCATCGAAAACGAGAAACCGGTCCGCATCGGCGTGAACTGGGGATCGCTCGATCAGGCGATGCTCGCCCGGATGATGGATGAAAACGCCAATCGTCCCGAACCCCTGTCGGCGCGGGACGTGATGATCGAGGCGATGTGCGCGAGCGCGCTCGAATCGGCGCAACTGGCCGAGGAAATCGGACTCCCGCACAATCAGATCATCATCAGCACCAAGATTTCCGAAGTGCAGGACCTGATTGGCGTGTACCGCGCCATCGCCGCCCGCTGCGATTATCCGCTCCATCTCGGACTGACCGAGGCGGGAATGGGGTCGAAAGGCGTGGTGGCGAGTTCCATCGGCATCGGACTGCTGTTGCAGGACGGCATCGGCGACACGATTCGCGTTTCCCTGACGCCGACGCCCGGCGGCGACCGGGCCGAGGAAGTCCGGGTCGCCCAGCAGATTCTTCAGACGATGGGCATCCGGAGTTTTACCCCGCTCGTGACGGCCTGTCCCGGTTGCGGACGCACGACCAGCACGCTGTTTCAGGAAATGGCCCAGGATATTCAGGCCTATCTTCGGAACCAGATGCCGGTCTGGAAATCGTCCTATCCGGGCGTCGAGGAACTCAAGGTCGCGGTGATGGGCTGCATCGTCAACGGACCGGGCGAATCGAAACACGCCGACATCGGCATTTCGCTTCCCGGAACCGGCGAGGACCCGAAAGCGCCGGTGTTTGTGGATGGTCGGAAGCACACCACGTTCGAAGGCGCGAATATCGTTCCCGACTTCATCACGCTGTTGAACGACTACGTCGCGAAACGTTTCGGGAATGGCGCTTCAAACAACTGAACCAGCCGT